>PGXE01000029.1 GCA_002838935.1 Thermoplasmata archaeon HGW-Thermoplasmata-1
CCTTCTATTTGTGGGGAATGTGCAGAAAAAATGAAAGTGCTGTGATTAACTTGGTTATAAGGAATGCGGTTGATTACAATTTTCTTTCGGAGATACTGGGAGTAGCAATACTCTTAAATACCCCCTTTTTTATTCCGGTTACACTCGAGAGTTAATCCTATCCAGACGCGATTAGGGCAATGCCACGGCATCCCATCAAATCTTCGCCCATTTAGATTTCTGGGCGATATGGACGCGTCACGGATTCGAAGAATAGGAAGAAACGCTCAGTTTCACGCGATCGGGCATAAGCGATGACGCACCGGTGGGCAAAAACCGCCGGACACTACGTTGCGCTAGTTGCCTGTTCGCGCATCGGGCTAGGTAAGGGAAGAGAAACGCCAGTTTGGCAAGGCTCGTGTGCCCGCTAGCAAGCTTAGGCTAAACGAGAAAATTACCGTCATACGACAGGTAATTTTCGAGCCAGACGAAAGTAAAGCGACACTTCGGTGATGCACTTTCGTCGCTGTAAAAAGACACGAGTGCTATGAAAACCCGAAAGGAGGTATATAATGGCATCAGCACACCACCCGAGAAGAGGTTCAATGGGATATTGGCACCGTTGCAGGGCCAAGTCAGTAGTGCCTCGTATAAAAAGTTGGGCAGCGGACGGCGACAAGTCGAAGCTGCAGGGATTTGCCGGCTACAAGGCAGGCATGACCTACGCTTTCGTACTGGACTACCGTCCCACTTCGACCACAAGCGGACAAGAAGTACGCATGCCCGTGACCGTAATAGAGGTCCCGCCGATGAAAGTCGCCGCGGTAAGGGCATATGAGAAGACGCCTTACGGCCTTAAGACGCTCACCGAGGCATGGGCTACCGAGATCGATGAAGAACTCGCCCGCCGCATGCCAGTCCCAAAGGAATCCAACGCGGACAAGGCTTTTGAAGTAATGGCTGAAAACGAGCTTGAGGACATACGCGTCCTATGCTACACCATGCCGATGAAGGTCACCGGCGTGCAGAGTAAGACTCCCGAAACGATGGAGATACGCGTCGGCGGCGGCACCATAAAGGAGCGCCTCGACTACGCGAAGAGCCTGCTCGGCAAGGAAATCGTAGCAAGCGAGACCATAAGGGCGGGCGACATGCTCGACATAGCGGCCGTCACAACCGGCAAGGGATTCCAGTGCCGTGTCCAGCGTTTCGGCACAAAGCTGCTCACCCACAAGAACAGCAAGCACAGGCGCATGATAGGTACTCAGGGTGCGTGGCACCCGGCGTGGATCCAGTCCACCGTCCCCAACGACGGTCAGATGGGCTACCACAACCGCGTCGAGTACAACAAGCGTGTAATCAAGGTAGGCGAGAACGGAGAGGAGATAACCCCAGCAGGCGGTTTCGTCAACTACGGCGTTGTCCGCAACAGTTACCTTCTCATCCACGGTTCCATACCCGGCCCGGCAAGGCGCATAGTCCGCATCAGGGACGCAGTACGCTACACCCGCGGCATAAAGGTAGAGGCGCCCGAAATAACATACGTATCAACCACGAGCAAACAGGGGGCCTAGAGATGAAGGTCAACGTTTACAAGAAAGATGGTTCCGTCTCAGGCGAGATGGAACTACCCAAATCATTCGAGACGCCCTTTAGGCCGGACCTCATACGCAAGGCGGTTTCGGTTTCGAGGTCCAACAGACGCCAGCCCTACGGTCACGCACCGCTGGCAGGCCAGAGCCACTCCGAATACTCTTGGCAGACCGGGCGCGGCGCTTCCTGCGTCCCCCGTCTTTCCCAGGGTAGCAGGGCGGTCCTGATGCCCGGTGCCGTAGGCGGCAGGCGCGCACACGGACCCAGGCCGGAGAAGGACTGGTCAGAGAAGATAAACAAGAAGGAGGCGCAGCTTGCCCGTATGAGCGCTCTGGCCGCAACCGCAGCCACCGAGACCGTCTCCGCAAGGGGGCACAAGTTCGCGGAAGGCCTTACGCTTCCCGTCGTCGTGGAGGACGATTTCGTCGAACTCCAGAAGACAAAGGAGGTCATAAGCGTCCTTAAGGCGCTTGGCATCTACGCCGACGTCGAGCGCGCGATAGCCGGAAGGCACATACGCGCAGGTATCGGCAAGCTAAGGGGTCGCAAATACAAGACCCCGCGCTCGCTGCTCATAGTGGCATCCGAGAACGAGAAACTGCGCAGGGGAGCAAGAAACCTCCTCGGCGTTGACGTGACCACCCCGAAGGAGCTCAACACCGAGCTTCTCGCACCCGGCGGCGACGCAGGGCGGTTGACCGTCTTCACAAAGGCGGCACTCGCCGAGATGGAGGGATTCTAAAATGGATTCGCACGACATAATCTTCCACCCGTTCGTCACTGAAAAGACGATGATGCTGATGGACAAGAACAACAGCCTAGAATTCATAGTTCGCCGCACCGCGAGCAAGACCCAGATAAAGAGGGCGGTAGAGGAACTCTTCGAGGCCGAAGTCGAGACCGTCAACACGAGGATAACGAAGGAAGGCAAGCGCGCGATCGTCAAGTTCGCGGAAGGCTTCAGCGCAGAGGAAATCGGAATGCGCATAGGAGTGTTCTAAGGAGGATTGATCATGGGTAAAAGAATCATTCAGCAGCGCAGAGGAGCGGCAAAACCCCGCCACCTTAGCCCGTCGCACAGGCATAAGGGCGAGGTGAAGTATCCTCTCGTCGATGTAGCAAACGGCAAGGTAGTGGACATCTTCCACGATCCAGGCCACTCCTCCCCGATAGCAAAGGTCGAAATGGAGGATGGGGTTTCGTTCTCCATGCTCGCGGCAGAGGGCCTTTTCGTAGGGAGCGAAGTCAAGATAACGGACAAGACCCAGATAAAGCCCGGCTTCATACTTCCGATATCCAAAATACCTGAAGGTACCCCGGTCTACAACCTTGAGCTTCGCCCCGGAGACGGCGGCAAGCTCGTCCGCTCCGCAGGAGGCAGCGCGACCGTCGTCAGCCACGATGCGGAGAAGACTATGGTGCAGCTTGCATCCGGCAAGTTCAAGAACTTCGGCCCCAACTGCCGCGCCACGATAGGCGTAGTGTCCGGAGGCGGAAGGGGCGACAAGCCGTTCCTCAAGGCGGGCAAGAAATTCCACGCACTCAGGTGCAAGGCAAAGAGGTTCCCGATAGTCCGCGGTGTTGCGATGAACCCGATAGACCACCCGCACGGTGGCGGTTCCCACAACTACGCAGGCGGTCCGACCTCCATAGCGAGAGGCGCGCCCCCGGGACAGAAGGTCGGTAACATAGCCCCCAGCAGAACTGGAAGGAGGCGATAATCATGGCAGGAAAAGCAATACGCGGTTCGCCAGGAGCGGCGCGCAGAAAGACACGCAAGCTGAAGGCGGCAGTAGAGCTCCGCCGCCAGAAGGAGTTCACCTTCCGCGGGCTCACCCTCGAAGAGGTCCAGGCACTCGGAATGGACGAGCTTCTTCCGCTTATGCCCGCAAGGGCGCGGCGCACCCTCACTCGCGGACTCACTCCAGATCAGATGAAGCTCTGGATAGACATAAAGAAAGGCGAGGAAGGCAAGGCGATAAGGACACACTGCAGGGGAATGATAATACTTCCCGATTTCGTTGGCCGCACAATCAGCGTGCACAACGGAAAGGAGTTCGTCCCGGTCGAGATAAAGCCGGAGATGATAGGCCGCTACCTCGGCGAGTACGCGCTCACGCGGAAAGTAGTAAAGCACGCGGGCCCCGGTGTCGGTGCGACCCGTTCGTCGAAGCACGTCCCGTTGAAGTAAGGTGATTGAGATGAGACAGTATTCAGCAACATCAAACCCCGAAAAGACGGCCCGCGCGTTCGGCTACGAAATGCACTGCTCGCCAAAGCATTGCCGCAACATAGTGAAGGCGATAAAGGGCATGAAGCTCTCTGACGCCCAGGAGTTCCTCACCGAGGTCTCCGAGCTCAGGACTCCGGTGCCGTTCGTCGTCCGCAAGCGCAAGATAGCTCACCGCAAGGGCAAGATAGGTCCGGGCGCATTCCCGGAGAAGGCCGCCCGCCACATGCTCAAGGTGCTAAAAAATGCCGAGAACAATGCGGAGTACAAGGGACTCGACCCTGAAGAGATGGTCATAGTCCACGCTTCCGCATACCGCGGCAGGACCCTTGAGGGATTTATGCCCCGAGCGCACGGAAGGGCGACGGCCTGCAACGAGCAGACTTCGAACGTAGAGATAATAATATCCGAGAAAGAGGAGGCCTGACCATGGCAGTCGAACGCAAATTCATAAGGGAAAACGTCAAGCGCATGCTCATAACCGAGTACCTCCAGAAGGAAACGGAGCGCGCGGGCTTCGGCGGCGTCGAGATACAGCGCACCCCGATGGGCACGCGCCTTGCCATGATCGCAGAGCGCCCCGGAATGGTTATCGGACGCAAAGGCGCCACCATAAAGGCGCTTACCGACAACCTCAGCAAGAAGTTCAAGGTCGAAAACCCCCAGATAGAGATAGAGGAGGCCGGGCGCAACGCGGGCACCAACGCGCAGATAATGGCGCAGAAGCTCGCAGAAGCCCTCGAGCGCGGCTGGCACTTCCGCCGCGCAGGCCACTCGACGGTCCAGCGCGTCATACAGTCAGGCGCAAGAGGATGCCTCGTCGTGATAGCGGGCAAGCTCTCGGGCGAGAGGCACAGGACCGAGAAGTTCATCGACGGCCACGTGAAGTACTGCGGCGACACCGCCGACAAGAACATGGATCGCGGCTACGCGGTCGCGAAACTTAAGGCAGGCGTAATAGGCTGCACGGTCCGCATCATGAAACCGGGCTCGGTTCTGCCGTCGGAAGTCACTTTTAAGACCGAAAATCAGAGGGACGAAGAGGCGAAGACCGAATCCGAGCGCATCGGCAGGGAAGGCGGCCGCAAGATCATCAATGCCGAAACACTCGTCGAACCCGAAGCGGAATCGCCCAAGGTAAAGATGCCGGTGTCCAAGGTACCCGGCATACCCCCATCTGTTGCGACGAAGCTCGAAAAGGCAGGCGTGAAGACCGCGGCAGACCTCGAGGAGATAACCCTCGACGACCTGATGGCGATAAAGGGCATAGGCGCAAAGACCGCCGAGTCCGTAAAGGAAGCCATCGGTAACATGGAGTGATTGGAATGGCTCTCAAGATAAGGGAAATAAGGGCAATGAATCCGGAAGAGCGCGGTGAGAAGCTCTTCGAACTCCGCTCCGAACTCATGCACGAGAGGGGCATAGCCGCGATGGGCGGTTCGACGCCGTCGCCGGGCAAGATACGCCAGATTCGCACATCCATAGCCAGAATAATGACCATCCAGACGGAGGAAGGCGAAGATCAATGAGTGAAATCTGCGACGTCTGCGGACTGCCCAAGGAGCTCTGCGTTTGCGAGGAAATCGCAAAGGAGCAGCAGCAAATACGCATATATGCCGACAAGAGGAAGTACGGAAAGAAGATGACGGTCGTTTCCGGCATAGCCGAGAACGAGATCGACATGGACACCCTCGTCAGCAAACTGAAGGCGGTCTGCGCATGCGGAGGCACATTGAAAGACGGCAAGATAGAACTCCAGGGCGATCACCGCGCGAAGGTGAAGAAACTGCTCGAGGAGATGGGATTCCCGGCCGCGGTGATATAATCACCCAACCGGGACCCGCAACCGCCGCATTCCTGAAGGGGGAGTTGATCGGGCTCGATGTCCGCATCTGCGATTCCTCCGATGCCGGTCTTCGTGGGCTCGTCGGCAAGGTGGTCGACGAAACCCGTAACACGTTCAGGATAGAAGATGGCCGCGGATTCGATAAGGTGGTCGCAAAGGATATTTGCGTCTTCGAGTTCACGTCTCCCGACGGCCATAGCCAAGCAGTCGTCGACGGCAAACTCATAAGATTTAGACCGGAAGACCGAATTAAGAAAGCGAAATAAGACCTGCGTGCGGGGCGGCGCCCCAAAAAAGAGGTCTCATAACAAAGTGAATATAGGTGATAGACATGGCAGAACAAAAGCCGGCAAGGGACATAGGTATCAATGTCCGTGCTCCGACAGAGAGCTGCAGAGATCCCGACTGTCCGTTTCACGGCACCCTATCGGTGCGCGGACACATGATAGTGGGCACTGTGAAGAACAGCAAGATGCAGAACTCGGTCATAGTGGAGAAGGAGCAGATGCACTATGTCCAGAAATATGAAAGGTACGAGAAACGTACGAGCAGCTACGCTGCGCACTGCCCGCCCTGCATCAAGGTAGGGGCAGGGGACGAGGTACGCATAATGGAATGCAGGCCGCTGAGCAAGACGATCTCGTTTGTCGTTGTAGAACGCAAGGAGAAGTCCGAATCTGCGCAGCCCGGACAGGAGGAGTAAGAATGAGGGGGATAGCAGGCACCCAGACCCGCGGTCTGCCGGTGGGAGCGCGTCTCGATTGCATAGACAACACCGGCGCGAAGATAATAGAGATAATAATGGTTCCGAAGTACCACGGCACTGCCCGCCGCTACCCTGCGGCAGGCGTTGGCGACACCATCATAGTGTCCGTGAAGAAAGGCACTCCGGAAATGCGCCGCAAGATACTCCCGGCAGTCATAGTCCGCCAGAGGAGGGCTTTCCTTAGAGCCGACGGCACGAGGGTCCAATTCGAGGACAATGCCGCGGTCATAATGCTACCGACAGGCGAGACCAAGGGTTCGATGATAAAAGGCCCCGTTGCCCGCGAGGCTGCCGAACGCTGGCCGCGTATAGCCGCGACCGCTTCAACGATAGTGTAAGGTGGTATAAGAATGGCACTGACAAAATCGATCCAACCAAGGAAGCAGCGCAAAGCCGTATACGACGCGCCGCTTCACGTAAGGCGCAAGCTCGTCGCGTCCCACCTGAGCGAGGAGCTTCTGCTTCGTTACAACCGCAGGTCCATACCCGTCGTCAAGGGAGACACCGTTAAGGTCCTTCGCGGCGACTTCAAGGGCCACCAGAACAAGGTAGTGGGCATAGACACCAAGGCTCTCAGAATCGCAGTCGAGGGAGTGACTGTGGCGAAGGCCGACGGGACAAAGGTCGCAAAACCGATAAACCCCTCGAACGTCATCATAACCCGCCTCGACCTGACGGACGCATACCGCCGCGGACGCCTCGCCGAAGGGCTCGCTGCAGACGTGAAGGCATCGATGGATGCCGAGGCGAAAAAGCAGCTTGCCGAGAAGGAGGCCGAACGCAAGGCGACAGAGGAAGCGGCACGCAAGGCTGCGGAAGAGGCGGAAGCGGCAGAGAATGCTGCCGCGGAAACCGAAGATGCCGCAGAGGATGAGGCCGAAAACGAAAACGAAGAAGCCGCTGAAGAGAAGGAGGCTGAATAAACATGAGCAAGCATCTGAAGAGATTGGCAGCGCCGCGTAGCTGGACAGTGGCTCGCAAGCTCCATTTCTGGGCGTTCAAACCCTCACCCGGTGCCCACGCAATGGAAAGCTCTATCCCGCTAGCGATGGTGCTGCGTGACTACCTGCACATCTGTGACACCGGTAGAGAGGCCCGCCGCATAATCGGCGCAGGCGAGATCCAGGTCGATGGTAAGGTACGGAAAGACTACAAACACGCCGTTGGCTTCATGGAGGTCCTTGGCATCCCGAAGACCGGCCAGTATTTCCGCATCCTTCTATCCAAGGGCCGCCTGCAGATTGTGGAGATACCGCCGGAAAATTCGACATGGAAACTTGCCCGCATCGAGGACAAGACAACTCTCAAGGGCGGAAAGACCCAGTTGAACCTCCACGACGGCCGCAACATGATCGTCGAGAAGGGTACCTTCAAGACCGGCGACGTCCTCAAGATATCCGTTCCCGAACAGAAGGTTCTCGACAGGTTCGCGTTTGCCGAAGGCGGTCTGTCCCTCGTGATAGGCGGTTCCCACGCAGGCAAGCTGGCGACGATAAAGAACGTCGTCGTCACCCGCAACCCCAAGGAGAACATCGTGAACATGCAGGCCGGCGAGAAGGCATTCTCGACGATAAAGCCCTACGTGTTCAGGATAGGCAAGGACAAGCCGGAGATAGTGATGCCGGAGGTGAACATCCTTGAGTGAGAACCCGATGACGCAGCCGAAGATAGTCAAGGTGACTGTCAACATAGGCGTAGGCGAGGGCGGAGAGAGGCTCCAGAAGGCAGAGACCGTGATGGAAAAACTCACCGGGATGAAGCCGGTGCGCACCATATCGAGGACCACGAACAAGAACTGGAACCTTCGTGAGGGTATGCCGATAGGCTGCAAGGTCACGCTCCGCGGCGAAGAGGCCGAAGAGTTCGTGCGCCGCGCACTATGGACCCGCAACAACAAGGTCGCCGGATATTCGTTCGACAACCAGGGCAATCTTCAGTTCGGGGTTTCCGACCACACCGACTTCGAGGGCGAGAAATACGACCCGAACGTGGGCGTGTTCGGCATGGACGTCTGCATAACCCTGGAGAAGCCGGGCCACCGGATAAAGCACCGCCGCGTTCTCACGCGCAGGGTGCCGGCGCACCACCGGGTCACCCGCGAGGAAGCGATGGAGTTCCTTACGGAAAAATTCGATATCGAGGTGATCTAGGATGCAGATCAAAAAGCAGGAAAAGTTCTACGGAAGGCAGGTAGGCTGCGAGCGCTGCGGTCGCCGCCGCGGTCTCATACGCCGCTACGGTCTCCACATGTGCCGCCAGTGTTTCCGTGACAAAGCCCGTGAGATGGGTTTCAAGAAGTACGATTAAGGAGGAGTCAAAGATGATGAACGATCCACTCGCAGATGCACTCTCCCTCATAAAGAACGCGGAGGTATCCGGCAAGGGCGAATGCACTGTCCGCCCTGCGTCGAAACTCGTAGGCCGCGTGCTTAGGGTTATGCAGGAAATGGGGTATATTGGCCCTTTCGAGTACATAGATGACGGCCGCGGCGGAATGTTCCGCATAAAGCTGTTAGGCAACATAAACAACTGCGGCGTGATAAAGCCCCGCCATGCCATAAAGTACACCGACTTCGAGAAGTGGGAAGCCCGCTATCTCCCGGCCCAGAACTTCGGCTCGCTGATAATGACCTCCACCGAGGGCGTCATATCACAGTACCAGGCCAAGGACATGGGGACAGGTGGAAGGCTACTGGCCTATGTGTATTGAGGTGAGATAAATGGTCAGGATAGCACAAGCTTTAAAGGAAGTCCCGATACCCGCCGGCGCCAGCGTCGTTTGCGACAACGGCAATGTCAAGGTAAAAGGCCCTAAGGGGGAACTCGTAAGGAACCTGTGGCACCCGCGCGTTTCGATAACCGTGGAAGAAAGCAATGTCCGGGTGTTCTGCGACCTGCCCCGCCGCAAGGAGAAGGCGCTCGTCGGAACCTACGCAGCGCACATCAAGAACCTGTTCAAAGGGGTGACTGAGGGATACGAGTATGAACTCAAGACCGTCTACGCGCATTTCCCGATAAAGACTACCATAAAGGGAAGCGATTTCATAATCGAGAACTTCCTTGGCGAGCGCGCGGCGCGCATTGCGAAGATAATCGACGGCGTTACCGTGAAGATCAACGGCGAAATGGTGGCCGTATCCGGCATAGATGTCGAGAAGGTGGGCCAGACCGCAGCCAACATAGAGAAGGCGACGAAGGTCAGGGGCCGCGATATCCGCATATTCCAGGACGGCATATATATAACCAAGAAGGACCGGTGATGCAGATGGTTGACGAGAAATCAGTTGCCAAGAAAGACGCGGAAAAAACCGTCGAACAGCCTGCCGGCAAAGTCGAGGTCGTAGAGGCCGACGAGCTTTACGTGGTGAAGCAGAAGCCGGTTCTTTCCGAGAACCTTAAAAAGACGCTCGAGCTCCGAAAGGAGATAGATGACCGGAGGCCCCGCTTCATTCGCGAGGAGTGGTTCCGCTACAAGAGGATACCGATGAACTGGCGCAGGCCGGACGGCATAACCTCCAAGATGCGCAGGCACTTCAACAAACGCCCGCCGGTGGTGTCAATCGGCTTTGCCGGACCCAAGGAAACCCGCGGTCTTCATCCGTCCGGGTTTGAGGAAGTGATGGTATTCAACGTCGCGGACCTCGCCAAGATAAACCCTAAAATACAGGCGGCCCGCATAGGCGGCTCGGTAGGCATGAAGAAGCGCCTTGCGATGCACGAGAAGGCGGACGAACTGGGAATACGCATACTCAACAGGAGGGCATGAGATGACCGACTTGCGAAATCAGAAGCGGCTTGCGGCATCCATTCTCAAATGCGGCAGAAACCGCGTGTGGGTTGATCCGGATCGCTCCGAAGAGGTCGCCCAGGCCGCAACCCGCGGCGACGTAAGGGTGCTTGCGAGCGGCGGAGCGATAAAAGCGCTGCAGAAGACTGGTATTTCGAAGGGACGTGCGAGAAAAGCCGCCGCCCAGAAGGCGAAAGGCAGGCGCACGGGACAGGGTTCCAGAAAGGGTACGGCCAATGCAAGGCAATCCAAGAAGGACCGCTGGATGAAGACCATCCGCGCCCTTCGCGCATCCCTTATGGAACTCCGTGACACAGAGGTTATAGACCGGTCGGTTTACCGCGAATACTACCGCCGTGTGAAAGGCGGACAGTTCCGTAGCAAGGCCCACATGAGGAATCACATGGTAATGGAAGGAATAATAAAGGAGGAAAAGTAATGGCGCATGGACCAAGATTCAAGGTCGCTTTCCGTCGCCGTCGCGAGGGAAGGACCGACTATAGGCATCGCCTTCGTCTGCTCAAGTCCAAGATGCCCCGTGTCGTCGTGAGGAAATCACTCAAGAACATAATAGTTCAGTTCGTGGAGTATGTGCCCGAAGGCGACAGGATATTAGCAACGGCCACCGCCACCGAGCTCAAGCCCCTTGGTTGGGAATCCGCAGCCTCGAACACCCCCTCCGCATACCTCACCGGTCTTCTCGCCGGAAAGAGGGCTGCAAAAGCGGGCATAGATGCTGGCGTTCTTGACCTGGGGCTTTACGCTCCGGTTCGCGGTTCGAAGCTCTTCGCGGCCCTTAAAGGCGTCCTTGACGCAGGCATAGACGTGCCCCACGGAGATGAGGTAATACCCTCCGAGGAGCGCATACGCGGTGAGCACATGGGCGAAGACGTGGCCGAGATGTTCAAAAAGGTCAAGACGGCTATCGAAGGAGGTGTCGAATAATGGCAGGAGTCAGAAGGGGCGGAAGCGGCGGCAGCACGCCGGGCGGCCCCGGACGCGGAAGAGGAAAACGCACGGCAGGCGGACGCCCGCGCAGGGATTCGAACATCCCCAAGGCCGAGTGGATACCGAAAACCCGCCTTGGAAAACTCGTAAAGGATGGCAAGATGACCTCCATGAGCGAAGTTCTTGCGAGCGGACACCCGCTTCGCGAACCCGAAATCGTGGACATACTCCTGCCCGACCTCGCAGACGAGGTCATCGATGTCAATATGGTCCAGCGCATGACCGACTCGGGTCGGCGTGTGAGGTTCTCGATAACCGCGGCTGTAGGCAACAAGGACGGTTTTGTCGGCCTTGGCCAGGCAAAGGGCAAAGAGGTCGGACCCATGATACGCAAGGCCATAGACAACGCAAAGCTCAACATAATCGAGATAAAGCGCGGCTGCGGCTCCTGGGAATGCGGTTGCGGAACCGCGCACACCCTGCCTTTCGAAGTGATAGGCAAGAGCGCATCCACCGTGGTTTCGTTCAGGCCCGCTCCGCGCGGCATAGGGCTTGCGGTAGGTAAGGTCGCAAAGCAGATATTGACTCTCGCAGGCGTCAAGGACGCATGGGGATTCACCCGCGGCCAGACCAGGACGACAGTCAACTACGCGACCGCGGCATACGAGGCACTCAGGAAGACATCGGAGACAAGGGTGCTCCCGGCCCAGCGCCAGAAACTCAGCATAGCGAGCGGCGCCGTTGGCGGCATCAAGACCGACAAGGAGGTGCAATGAAATGGCTTACGCAGCAGTACGCGTCCGCGGAAAGATAGGCATACGCCCTCAGACCAGGGACACGCTTAAATATCTCCGTCTCAACCGCGCCAACCATTGCGTCGTCGTTCCGGACAACGAAACATATAAGGGCATGTTCCAGGACGCCAAGGACTATATCACCTGGGGCGAGGTCGACACAGAACTCGTTGCCGAGATGATAAAGACCCGTGGCCGTCTCGTGGGTGACAAGGTCATAACCGACGAGTACGTGAAGGAAACGACGAGCTTCGAGAACATCGACGCCTTCGCAAAGGCCGTCGCCGAAGGAACCTTCAAGTTCAAGGATCTCGCAGAGGTAAAGCCCCTGTTCAGGCTTCACCCGCCGCGCAGGGGATTCGAGGGCATAAAGCGTTCATTCGTGAACGGGGGGGCTCTCGGTTACCGCGGGAAGGAGATCAACGCGCTCATAAGGAGGATGCTCTGATGGGACAGGAAAGGACCAAGAAGTTCCGCGGCTCGATGACCCACGGAAAGGGCAAGAAAGGCGGTCGCGGCGCCGGTCTTAGGGGAGGTCGCGGAAACGCGGGTCTCCATAAGCACAAGTATATCACCACCGTTATACTTGAGAAGAAGTTCGGCAAGAACTTCGTGTTCGGCCGCCGCGGATTCAAGCGCGTCAACGCGGAGGTCAAGACCTCGATAAACGTGGGCCAGCTGGAAGCCGCCTTCCCGGGACAGAGCGAGATAAACCTCACCGAAGCGGGCTACGACAAGCTGCTCGGCTCAGGTCGTATAAACGCCGCGGTGAAGGTAGTCGTATCCGAATCCACCATGCGCGCCCAGGAAAAGATCCAGGCGGCTGGCGGAGAGATACTTTCCGAGTAGGCCGGGCGCGGGGCATCTTCCGCAACCTAAACTCTTTTCATATTTTACAAACCTTAATCTATATAACCCCTAATTGCATTTACCGCTTACTTTAACCCATTGAGGGAGAACAGATGGCCGAAGAGAGGAAGAGTTTACTTTACGCATTCAAACCCATCATAGAAAGGTGGCCGGCGGTCGCAAAGCCGGAAGGGCACGTTCATTTCAGGACAAAGATTTTCTGGACTCTATTGTGCCTGGGTCTTTATTTCCTGCTTACAAACGTCATGCTCTACGGAGTAAGCGGTCAGACCTTGGACATGTTCGCCGGCTTCCGTGCGATACTTGCGGGTGCCAGCGGCTCGGTCGTGCATCTCGGTATCGGCCCGATAGTCACCGCATCCATCATAATGCAGCTTTTCACGGGCGCAAAGATAATCAACCTTGACCTGACAAAGAGCGAGGACAAGGCCATCTACCAGGGATTCCAGAAGATACTCGTGCTCGTGATGATAGTCGTCGAAGCGGTCCCGCAGGTCTACGGATATCTCCGACCTGACGCGGCATTCGTTGCCGCGGTCGGCGACGGCGGCGCGAAGACCCTCATAATACTCCAGCTCATAATCGGTGCTCTTATAGTGTTCCTTATGGACGAGACCATCTCCAAATGGGGTATCGGCTCCGGCATATCCATGTTCATAGCGGCGGGCGTTTCGCAGGCCGTCGTGACCGGAACGCTTAGCTGGCTGCCCGAGAAGGCCGGCACCGCGCTTAGCATAGCGAACCCGCCTGCGGGATGCGTGCCCCGTTCGATATACCTCTGGGACAATATGTCGCTCTCGCAGATTGTTCACGGCGGGGGGTTCGAGCGGATATTCATAGGAAGCCAGAACGCCATACTCCCGCTTCTTGGAACGATAGCGATATTCATGTTCGTGGTCTACTTCGAATCCGCCCGCATAGAGCTCCCCCTTGCCCACACCAAGGCGAGAGGCGCACGCGGCCGCTACCCGATACGCCTCATCTATGCTTCGAACATACCGGTCATATTGGTGGCCACTCTTCTTGCGAACGTGAACATGTTCGCTCTGTTGCTCTACACCAACCCCGCCCTTTCGAAGATACCCGGCATAGGCAAGGCGTGGTGGATAGGCGCTTACGACACTGCCGCCGGTTCGACGACGCCGATAGCCGGTGGTGCGTGGTATCTATCAACACCCAGCGGGGTGCAGTCTTGGCTTTTGCCGCTGATAAGCCCCGAGCGCTACGGCGCATATCTGACTGATCACGCGCCGTGGCAGATGGCGATAAGGATATTCATATATCTGGCGGTCATGATAGGCGGCTCCATCATGTTCGCCAAGTTCTGGATAGAGACTACCAACATGGGCCCGGAAGACGTCGCAAAACAGATACAGTCGAGCGGCATGCAGATTCCCGGTTTCAGGCGCGATCCCCGCGTGCTCAAGAAAATCCTCTCGCGCTACATACCGGTTGTAACCGTAATAGGCGGTGCGACGGTCGGTGCCCTTGCGGCATTGGCCGACCTGATAGGTACAGTTGGCAACGCGAGCGGAACAGGTGTCCTGCTGACAGTCGGCATCATCATACGCCTCTACGAACAGATTGCAAAAGAACAGGCGATGGAGATGCACCCCGTGCTCAGAGGTTTCTTTGGGGCCGGAGAGGCATAAGCAAAGCAGCTTGCGGGAGTTGAAAGACCCCGCCCAAAACTCTTTTCAATATCCATTCTATATTCACTTGATTTTTCATTTTATCCGGATACCCCACAGCTTGCTGTGGGGAGGACTCGTAGCAAAAGCAGTTAAACCACATTACGAATTAACTATTGATGGTTGAAC
>PGXE01000030.1 GCA_002838935.1 Thermoplasmata archaeon HGW-Thermoplasmata-1
TATATCCACCTCGAAGTTTTCTTTCAAAAAAATGGATTTCTCCATGTTACCTTAGTTTTGGCTATATTTAGGGGATTTGGGATTCGGAGATACTGTTATTTTCGAAATTTTTGGCAATTAACCTGCATTTAGCTCAAAACGGGCAAAAAAATATGAAAATCTGAAAATATGAAAATTTAGAACATCTTGAACAGATCGCAATTCCGCATCCTTCATTCACGATGATGCTCCGTCGCAACTATCGTTATTCACGCATTGGCAGCTTTTGCAGCATCACTTTTCGCACCGGCTTCCATCAGCGCCTTTATCCTTTTTCTCCTGAAGAAATCCTCCCTCTCGCGCTCTTCGAGCTGCATCTCGATGTATTTCACCGTTGCCTTTAGGCGCGGTATGAAGATGTGTTCCAGCGCGTTCACGCGGCGTTTCGTCTTCTCTATCTCTACCGCTATACGCTGTATGCCGCCCTCCACCTCGGCAAGCCGGATTATCCCTTCGAGGGCCTTGCGAAAATCCCTTATCGCCTCGTCGAGCTTTGCGCTCGTCGCGGTGAAACCGTATGCCGCCTTTTTGGCGTATTCGGCTGCCTCGCCGCCAAGTTGCGGAACCCGCACGCCCATTATGTTGATGGTGGAGACCGTTATGTCGCCTGCCGCCGGCATGTCGAGCGCGATGTCCGCGACCCGCTCCTCGCCGATTAGCATCTGAGCCTCGATGAGGGAGCCGTAGGCGCGCGCAAGATCGTTTTCCATCTTCTCGCGTATCGCGTCCCTTTTGCCTATGATATCGAAAAAGTTCGTGACAAGGGCGTCCCTCTTCTCGCCAAGAAGCTTGTGCCCCTTCTCCGCGAGCGCCCTGCGCTTGCGTATGCCGAGAAGTTCCATCCGGGTCGGTTTCACGCCCTCGATTATGTCAGCCATTCAAACCACCAAACAGTCTGCCGAAAGAAGTATGCCCTTCTGCCAGCCTACCGCCCCTTGACGGCGGGTTCGGTCTTCTTGCCGCTGTCCGTTTTCTTGCCGCTGTCCGTTTTCTTGCCGCTGTCCGTTTTCTTGCGGCCATCATCCTTCTTGGGCGCAACCGCCGTTTCGTGCGGTGAATCTTTTTCGCCTTCCGCCTTTGGAGGAGCCGTTTCGTGCGGTTGCGCGGGCTGCTCCGCCTTCGCCTTCGACGGATGATATTTTGATATGTATTTATCGTCTATCTTCTTCAGTTCGCTAATGGGAATCGTAGAAAGCAGTTCCCAGCCGATTTCAAGGGTGCGTTCTATGCTTCTGTCCTCGTCGTGCCCCTGCTTTATGAACCTGCCCTCGAAGAGGTCCGCGAACTTGAGAAATGCCCGGTCGCGCTCGGTAAGCGCCTCCTCCCCGACTACTGCCACAAGGTCGCGCAGGTCGCATCCTTCCGCGTATGCGGCATAAAGCTGGTTGCTCACCGCGTCGTGATCCTCCCGCGTCCTGCCCTTCCCTATCCCCTGCTTCATGAGCCTCGAGAGGCACGGCAATACGTCCACCGGCGGATAGATGTCCTTTCTGTGAAGCTCCCTTGAAAGCACTATCTGCCCCTCGGTGATGTAGCCTGTCAGGTCGGGTATGGGGTGCGTGATGTCGTCGTCGGGCATCGTCAGTATCGGCATCTGGGTTATAGAGCCCTCCCGCCCCTCTATCCTGCCCGCCCTTTCGTATATCGAAGAAAGGTCGGTGTACATGTAGCCGGGGTACCCGCGGCGGCCCGGGACCTCCTCGCGCGCGGCCGCTATCTCGCGCAGCGCCTCGCAGTAGTTCGTCATGTCGGTCAGGATTACGAGAACATGCATGCCGCGATCGAATGCAAGGTATTCCGCTGTCGTGAGCGCCATACGGGGAGTTATTATGCGCTCTATCGCAGGGTCGTTCGCAAGGTTTAGGAACAGCACGGCGCGTTCGAGCGCCCCCGTCCTTTCGAAGTCCTTTATGAAAAAGTTCGCCTCTTCGGCCGTTATCCCCATCGCGCAGAACACGACCGCGAACTCCTCCGCCTGCCCTTTCGTCTTCGCCTGCCTCGCTATCTGCGTGGCAAGGTCGTTGTGCGGCAGGCCGGAGCCCGAAAATATGGGGAGCTTCTGACCCCTGACAAGCGTGTTCTGGCCGTCTATCGTCGATATTCCGGTCTCTATGAAATCTCTCGGGTACTGCCTTGCGGACGGGTTTATGGGCTCGCCGTTTATCTCCCTGCGTTCGTCGGGTATTATCTCGGGGCCGCCGTCTATCGCCCTGCCTGTCCCGTCGAAGACCCTCCCCAATGCCTCTTCCGAAACGCCTATCTTCATCGTCTCTCCCGTGAAGCGCACGCTCGTCCCCTTCGTGTCAAGGCCGCGCGTCCCCTCGAAGACCTGCACTACTGCCCTGCTCTCCCCGGCCTCCAGCACCTGCCCAAGCCGCTCCTCGCCGGCAGAGGTCTTTATCTTTACAACCTCGCCGTAAGCGACACCGCTCACGTTCTCCACTACGATAAGGGGGCCGGATACCTCGCCGACGCTCGTGTATTCGACGGATTTGTCGATCCGCGCACCTGCATTTTTCGTCTTGCCGGAAACTTTCTTTTCGCTCATGTGCCAACCCCCAGGGCGCGTATCTCGTCAGCCATCGCGCGTTCCATCTCGTCGAACCTTTTTTCGTATTCCCCGTTTGGCACAAGCGGCATCCTCGAGATTGCCTCCTTGCTCTTTAGCGACTTTATCTCCTCTATGTGCACGCCCGCGCCGACCGCCTTGCTCATGAGGTCGTAGAAACCAAGCATTATCTCGAGCATGCGGTATTGCTTTCTCTCCGGACAGTAGGTGTCCACGTCGTGGAACGCGTTCTGCTGCAGGAAATCCTCGCGTATGATCCTCGCGCCCTCGAGAGCGGCCTGCTCCCGCGGCGGCAGCGCGTCCGGGCCGACGAGTTGTATTATCTCCTGCAGCTCGGATTCCTTTTGCAGCAACGCCATCGCGCGGTTTCGCAGGTGCAGCCATTCCGGGCCGACCTTTTCGTGCCACCAGCCCTTCACGTCGCTGAGATACAGGGAATAGGAGCGAAGCCAGTTCACGGACGGGAAGTGCCTGCGGTCCGCAAGGTCGGAGTCGAGCGCCCAGAAGACTTTCACTATACGTAGCGTGTTCTGGGTGACAGGTTCGGAGAAATCGCCTCCCGGCGGGCTGACCGCGCCGATGACCGATATCGAACCTTCCCTGTCCTTGCCTCCCCTGAGGGCGACGCGCCCCGCGCGCTCGTAGAAATCCGCAAGCCTCGATGCGAGGTATGCGGGATATCCCTCTTCGCCGGGCATCTCCTCGAGCCTGCCCGATATCTCGCGCATCGCTTCCGCCCAGCGCGAGGTGGAGTCCGCCATCAGCGCCACGTCGTAGCCCATGTCGCGGTAGTATTCCGCTATCGTTATGCCTGTATAGACCGACGCCTCGCGCGCGGCGACCGGCATGTTCGAGGTGTTCGCTATCAGGACCGTGCGGTTCATCAGCGGCTCGCCGCTTTTCGGGTCCTCGAGTTCGGGAAATTCGCGCAGGACGTCCGTCATCTCGTTGCCGCGTTCGCCGCATCCTATGTAAACCACGATCTGCGCGTCCGACCACTTCGCAAGCTGGTGCTGGCTAACCGTCTTTCCGGTGCCAAAACCGCCCGGTATGGCCGCCGTCCCTCCTTTTGCAATCGGGAAGAATGTGTCGAAGATGCGCTGGCCGGTGATGAGGGGCACCGTCGGGTCGAGCTTCTTTGCAAACGGCCTCCCTATCCTGACAGGCCACTTCTGGAGCATCGCAAGCTCCGTTTCGCTCCCGTCTTCCGCCGCTATCCTAGCAACAGGCTCGTCCACTGTGAACTCGCCCTTATCCGCAAGCCATGCGAGCTTGCCTTTTGTCTGCGGCGGCACCATTACCCGATGGAGGACGCTGTTCGTCTCCTGCACGTTTCCAAGGACGTCGCCGCCCCCGACCTGTCCGCCGACAGTTGCCGCAGGTTCGAAGAGCCACTTGCGGTCGTGGTCTATCGGCGAGACGGACACGCCTCTCGCTATGAAATCCCCTGCCTGCGCTTTTATGAGCGGAAGAGGCCGTTGAATGCCGTCGTATATGCTCGTCAAGAGGCCGGGCGCAAGCTCGACGCTGAGCGGGGCCCCGGTGTTTACCACCGGTTCGCCGGGGGTTATGCCTGCGGTGTCCTCGTACACCTGTATCGTGGCAAAGTCCCCTTCAAGGCGTATTATCTCGCCTATCAGTCCCTCGTTCGCAACCCTCACGACGTCATACATCCTCGCGCCGCGCATCCCGCGCGCCCTGACGACAGGGCCCGCTATATTCTCTATCGAACCTTCGTGAAGACTCATCTACGACTCCTCCTTTTGATAATTCTCGCTCTTTCTGTCCCTGCCGCCGGCGGCTATATTTTCTATGCCGACAGCCCTCTTTATGAGGTCCCTTATCGGGTCGGTCCTGCCCGGTATCGGCCCGCCCTTGTCAGGTATCTCGATTATGACCGGAAACGTGTGGTCGTGCCGCCACTTGTCTATGTCGCTTCGTATGGTGTCAGCAAGCCGCTCGGTTATGATTATGACGCCGATGCCCGCATCTCCCGTCAATTCCATGAACGCTTCGCGGCAGCCGCCCTCGCCCGCCACTTTTGAGTTGACGACTCCGGCCAGCCTCATTCCAGTGACGGTGTTCTCATCGCCAAGGCAAGCTATCTTCAAACTGTGACCTCCATTACCATCAATTCCCTCAGTCGCTCCCGGTCCACCCTCTCCTCTATCCCCTTTGCGACCGCTTTGAGGTTGCGGACTTCGTATGCGCGGGACACAAGATACCTCAGGAGGGGGCCTATCGTCAGGCTGTGCTCGACGGAGATGCGCACCACCTGCGTGATGAAATAACCGTCTAGCGCCTTTTCCAGCGGGCGAAGCGAGCCTTCCTTCTCGTAATCCGTTATCGCGTCGCGAAGCGGCTTTATATAGCTTGTCCCCTCGAGCTGGCTTACCGCTTCCGTAACGCTGTCAACCTCGGCCAGCTGCTGCAGGAGCCACGGGGAAATCTCCCAGCCGCCCTGCAGGAGCAATTTCTTTGTATAATCCGGATCGAAACCGAGCTGTTTTGCCCTTAGCGCGCTCTTTACGTTCTCAACGTCGGCATAAAGCTTGACGAACTTTCTAAGCGGCAGCCTGCAGGACTTCGGTATCCCGCCCCTCGGATTCGATAGTATGTCGGCGGTCAGCGCGACAGAGAATTGCGCCTCGTCGAACTCCTTCACGCCTTCGACCTGCGCCGCTACCGCGTCCCCGAAACCCGCCGCCCTCAGTGCTCCGCCAACCTCGCTAGCCGGCACGGACGATATCGCCCTTATCAGTTCCATTGTCTGCGGAATTAGCGGGGACCCGGGTATCAAAACCTCCCTGCCGGTCATGGCCGCCCTGACCGCCCGCTCGATCAGCCCGCCGTCGAGTATCCTGCCAAACGCATCCGTGACCGCGGTCGCGGCCTTGGGCATATCCCCTGCAGCATCGAGAACGGACGCCGCGAAATTGGAATCTATCTCGTTTTGCAGTTCGCGTGCGGTCTCGCCGCGAAGTTCGTATCCCCGAACCTGGTTGATTATGGTCCGATATTCGTCGAGCCCGTTCGCATCTATGATGCGGTCAAGCTCCCTTTTGCCTATGAACGGATGCCCAATGGCCGCGAACTTCGCGTTGGGATATACGAATCCTGCGTAGAAGATAAACGGCCTTATGACCTTGAACAAAGCGAGCGCGGCCAATAGCGCAACCAATACCCAGAACACGGGATTGGAGGTGTCGAATATGTTGACTATGCGGTCCGCTAACGACAATTTCCCACCCTACTCCTCCGAAAAGAGCCTGTTTGCGGCCCTTATTCGCAGCTCCTCGCCGCGTCTTGCCATCACTCCTTCGAAAGTGTTGTCAATGGATATGCGTCCGTCCGGAGATCTGGCGACGACCCCGCCAAGACCCTTTATGCGGACGTCCGAAACTGAAAAGCCCGCCTTTTCGAGATAATCGCGGTCCTCTTCCCTGCAAACGTGGAGCAGAGCATCCTCGCCGATTGCCTGCGTTCCGTCTTTTACCATCCTCGTCAGGAAGTCGCGATATTCTGCGCCCTTCGCGCCTTCGAGCAGTTCCGCGGCTTTGCCAAGCGTTTCGTTTATCGCACTCTCCCGCGCAAGGAGCCTCCCCTGCTTCGCCTTGCGGTTTGCAGCCGAGATTATGCGGTTTGCCGCAAGTTCGGCATCGTGGGCCGCCTCTGCGCCTATGGCCTTCGCCTCGCGCCGTGAAGCCGCAACCGCAGTCGCCAGCATCCTGCCGGCCTCCGCCGCCGCATCGGCCGTTATCCGCCCTGCTTCAAGCTCCGCGTCGTGCAGTATCCTTGCGATTATCCCCTCGACCGCCAAACTCAACACCTTTCCGTTCTGCTTTTTACAGGAATCCTACGCCGCTCATTATCAGGATGCCGACAAGCAGGCCGAAGATGGCGAGCGTCTCCGACATCGCGGTGTATATGATGCCGCGCCCGAAAACATCCGGGTTTCTTGCAGTCGCCCCTATCGAGGACGAGGCCGTCATCGCCTGGCCTATCGCGGAAATACCGGTCAATCCTATGACCAGGCCTATGCCGACCGCCATGGTGCCGTACATCGGATTCGTCAGGTCCACCTTGGGCTCCCCGCCGAGTATGCCTGCGCCAAGCATCAGCAGTATCGCGGTCAGAAGGCCGTAAACACCCTGCGTCATCGGCAGCGCCTGCAACAACAGGCACTTGCCGAACAGTTCGGGCTTCTCTGCCGCAACCGCAACCGCGCTCGAGCCGGCAAGGCCTATGCCCAGCGCCGATGCTATCCCTGTTATGCCCATCGCGAGCATGCAGCCGACGACCACCATCGCCTTCGTCCTGCCGCTGACTTCGTCGGGCGTCATCGTCGCGGCATCCTGCGCGGCTGCCGTGGCTGTAAATGCCATCAGCACCACGGCTGCGACTCCTAATATCACAAGCAAATTTATCGTGCTTTTTCTCATTTTCATTCCTCCTTTCAATCGACTATGTCTTCCTTCACGTATTCCAATCCTTCAACTTTTGTATAACGCCTTTTTGCAAAGAACGGCGAGAATTCGTGCCCGCCGCCTTCGTAGAATCTGCCGAAGAACTCGACGTACTGCAACCTCAAAGAGTGAACGCCCGCGCCAAGCGCCTGTATCGCGAAGTTGAATACGACGAGAAAACAGATTATTATCAGTATGCCAAGCACCGGGCCGACGACCGGCATCTTCCAGACCAGTTCGGCCATTATGTTGAACGTGAGCGCCATCCCCGCGGTCCCAAGCCCGAGCGCCAATATTCTGGAATAGGAGATGAGGTCGCCGAGGTAGCCGGTCACGTCGAAGAGGCCGAGCGGCCCCTTCTTGTTTATGAATATCATCGTCACTCCGATAATCGTTCCCGCAAGGCATATCTTGCTCCAGACCTCAGGCAGGGTCCACATCCCCAAGAGTCCCGAACCTATCAGGGCTATCGCCGAAGGCTGAAACACGAAGAACGAAATCTGCCCGAAGACTAGGTCGCGGTAGCGCCTGCGCTTGATGTTCTGGTATGCGGCGAGGATAAGGCCGAGATTGAGGTGCAGCAACCCTATCGCAAGCGACATGAGGAGTATCGGCACAGGCTCCTTTATGCCGTCAACGGGGAGGTGCAGGCCGCCTATCTGCAGGGAATAGAGTTGTTCGCGACCCGTGAGCCTCTGTATCAAATCGCCAAAGAAGCTGTTGAACGCAAGGCCCGAGAGTATCGTGGAACATCCAAGCAGCGTGCCGAGAAACGCCAGTTTCCTGACCGACTCGCTCCTGCGGCCGAACTTGAACCACGCGGCAAGCGAAACGGCAAGAAGGATCAACCCGTATCCGGCATCGCCAAGCATCAGGCCGAAGAATGCGACGAACGCGATGCCTATGAACATCGTCGGGTCCACCTCGTCATATTTCGGAAGCGCGAAAAGCGAGAGAAGGGGCTTGAAAGAACTCACCCACCACGGCTGCGCAAGATGTATCGGGGGCTTTTCACCGGCTTCGCCGGCCGGCCTCGCATCGAAGACCGTCTCTCCTTTCGACATCGAATCGACGAGCATTTCTAGCGGCTTTGCGTTGCGTGAGAGACACCACCCGTCTATGATGTGGACGCACTCGCTCCTTGCGAAGTTTATCGAAACCTCGCGCTTCTCCTTCTCTACGATTATCTGTTCTCTCAGCGCGACGAGATTGAACCGCTCGCCTTCGTTTAGCGAACGGATTGCGTCGAGGGCCTGCCGCCTCTGCGCCTTCGCCTCTTCCGCCCCGGCCGTTATCTTTTCCAGCGCCTCTTTCGGGCTGCCGGAAATGCCTTGCAGTTCATAGCGCGTAAAAAACGGTTTCAAATGCGCGTCGAGACGTTCCGCATCCATGGAATGGACGGCAATGACCACGGCGAAGTATCCCTCCTTTCCGGTCCCGCCACTCCTTGCGGTCTCGAGGTGATATTCCAGATTGGCTTTGCCAAGCGATGCCGTGAGCGAATCGAGGTCGTCGACGCGGCCGGCGCGCACGGTGCAGTAGCTCCCTTCACCGATATGCGAAAGGTCGACTGAAAGCCCGGAAAGTTCGCTTACCCGTGCGCGCTCTTCTTCCAGTCTCGCAAGCGTTTCCTCCGCCCGGACTATGGATTGCTCGGCCGCAAGGACCGCGTTCTCGACCATCTCGAGCAGCGACGACGCTTCGGCGCAGACCTCTTCGGATCTCTTGCGGCTTACGCCGACCCTTTCTTTTTGTGGCATCGAAAGCGCTTTCAGTCCGCTGGGCTCGGGGAAAAATCTCTTGAATATTTCTATTATGCGCGTCAGCCTTAATTCGTATCCCGCAAGCCTGCCTGCCTCGGGGTCCATCCTGCCCGGAAACAACCCTGCCGCACCGTAATCCTTGTCGTGGTGCACGTCCTCTACCTGCATGAGGCCGGATTCGTGCAGCACCTCGATCAAAGACGGCAGGCGGTCGTTGTGGGCCGCTATCGAAACGCGGCTCATCCGGGACGGGAACAGTATCTTCTATCCCTCCAGAATATCCTTTGCTATCATCTCGGCTGCTGCCGTTATGCGGGCATTGGACCCCTTTTCCATGGATAGAACGGCGGACTTGCCCTCTTTCGATATGCGCTCGGCTTCTATCCGTGCGCGTTTCTCGGCATCCTGCAGCAGTTCCTTCGCGCTTTGGCTGGCCTCTTCCAGTATGGCATCACGCTCGTTTGCGGCGGCATCTCTCGCCTTGTCGAGCGCGGTCTCTGCATCCCTCCTTGCATTCTCGATTCGCGCGATGCCTTGCGCCTCGGCTTCTTTTATGGCCCCTATCGTCACGCTCTCCATCATTCCACCTCGGGGTCGCCTGATATCTTAAATAAGTTATGCGGCAACCACTTTTATTTGTTCCTCTTCAAACCGCATTACGCGAAAAGAAACACGGGTTTTTCCGGCAAAAAACGTTTGAATGCCTAAAACAATTCACATTCATGAATTTGCTGAAAAAGGAGATGGCGCCGTACCTCGCCGCGGGCATGCTCATGGCATTGCTCTTCTCCATCATTCCGATGTTCTACAGGCATCTCACGGCCGTAACGATATTCTTAAGCCTCCTCGCCTCGTTCTCCTCTTTCGCGTTTGCCATCTTTCTTGCCTTCAGAAAACCAAAAAATGCGCTTCTTGGAAGCGTCGGGGCGGCCCTTCTCATCTACTCGGCGATAATCCTGCTCTCCGGCAAGTTCGACCTGGTCTCCCTAATGCTGGGCGCGTCGCATACGATAACGTTCGGCATCTTCTTTCTTTCCGGGACAATAATGGCCTTCGCGATAGAGGACGGAATAGAGCGGCTGCAAAAGAGGATGCCTGGCGGAAGCGGCAAGCAGTTCGCATTTCTCATCGTGCTTCTTTTGCTTTTCATGCTCATACTGCCGTTCGCCTCCATATATGTCCCCGCGTTATGGTATCCGGCTACGCTCTCTCTTGGTATTTTTATCGTTCTCGTACTTGCGGTCAGCTGGATTCTCGCCTGGCGCGGTGTCCTTAAAAAGGGCGGCGTGAGACAGATATACACGTTCCTTGCGATGCTCATCATCCTCTCCGTCACCACGGAATCGGTGCCAAAGATGCGCAATGTCGCAGGAACCTTTTCCGCTCTCGCATTATACTTCCTGATAATTCTCACCTGGATATATGCGGCGTTCACTACCACGAAGACCACCCATCGCCTTCTGCTCTCAAGTAGATTAGGCAGGTCCAACCCTCACTCGCTCAGCGCGATAATGATGGCTGCGATATTCTCGATTATCGCGGATATGGAACTTCTCCTGCTGGTGCAGGGCGCCGACGCTTCGTCCATACTCGTCACCCGGATGACCATAATGATATCGGGAGTGTGGCTTGGCTTTTTCATATTCTACGGAACGCAACTCGTCAAGGTGGCCAGATGGCTCGTAAGGCGTTACCTGCTGCGCAAGAAGGATTCGAAGATAGACGATGACTTCGTCGAAAAGAACCTGAAATGTTAAAATGCGTCCGTGTCCGTAATGCGCGCCGCATTTTGCCGCATGCCTGCCGCAGGCGGATCTCGTTTAAGCGGACTATCCGAAAAACGAAATAGCGACACAAAAAGAGACACACAAAAGAGATACGACGGAGATACGACAGGAAAAAGAAGGGGATGTGGCGTTTTCAGCGCTCGACGACAAAACCGTCGTGCACCAGTTCGTAAAGCTGGTTATACGTCGAAAGGTCCTCGCCCGTGCTGTAGATTACAGTCCCGCCTGTGCCTTTTATGCTGCTGCTAGTGAGGACAAAGCCGTATACCACGTTGGAGGTTTCCTTGAATACGGCGCCGTCGCTTGAGAGCGATGCGACTATGAATTTCCCGGTCGCCTCGTTGACAAGACCCAGTTCGAGCGGCGTGACGGTGGTGAAATTATAGTAGTAGACGACCGCCTTGTGGCCTGCCAGCATTTCCGTCTCTTTTGTTATCGGCCCGAACTCCATGTTATAAGCAGACATGGTGT
Organism: Thermoplasmata archaeon HGW-Thermoplasmata-1; assembly: GCA_002838935.1. Classification (GTDB taxonomy): domain Archaea; phylum Thermoplasmatota; class E2. The sequence continues at coordinate 11,096 of PGXE01000030.1, forward strand.
TCCAGACCGTCGACTCCCGCGAGACCGTGTTGCCGCCGGTCGACGCTATGTATTTCGGAACCGGAAACGAGTAGGTGAGGACCGTCACGGTGCCAAACAGCCGTTCCGTGCCTTTATATTGATATGTCCGCGCCGCCGACATCATGCCTATTGGCGCATGCACCTCGTCCGATATGGTCTTCTCCCATCCTAAACCTTCGGCGAGCTCGCTAGAGATCGTGCCCGGCCTTGCAGGCTCCGCCATCAGCACTATCGCATAGGCAAAAATAATCAGCCCCGCGACGAAGACTGCGAGAAATGTTCCTTTCTTGATGCGTTTTCGATCCATGCCGCCGTTTATATCTGGAAGATATATAAATTTTATGCTCTATGCGAAGCTACGTTTCCGTTGGAGAAAAAGGGCTGCCCGCTCGCCAAACTTTTAAACCGGATAACGATATTGCAATGGATTACGGATGCGTGATTGCCATGTGTGAGGTATTGCTTTTCATCCCGCAGGCCCTGTTCCTGATGCTGCCGACATACGTGGCCAACATGACGCCGGTTTTCTTTGCGAAGCTTTTTCCCAGGTGGGACACCCCCCTCGATTTCGGAAAGCTGCACAAGGACGGAAAACCCATATTCGGCAAGAACAAGACCTGGCGCGGACTCATATGCGGCTCGCTTGTCGCCATGCTCTTCGCCTCAGGGCTCGCCCTAGCGGTCCACGGCTCTGGGCTTGCCGCTTTCCCGGACTACGGATGGAGCGCTTACGGCAGCTTCTGGGTCGTGCCCGTCATCGGATTATTCATGGGTTTCGGGGCGCTTGCGGGCGACGCCGTGAAGAGCTTTTTCAAGCGAAGGCGGGGAAAGGAGCCGGGCGCTGCATGGTACGGGCCGGACCAGCTTGATTTCATAGTCGGCTCTTGGTTATTCGCACTTGCCGCGGGCGGCGTGCTGCAGCTTTGCGGCCTCGCATCAGGCAACTGGTTCCTCGACCTTTTCATACTTGGCGGAAACTGGCCGAGGGCGGTATTCGTAGCGGCATCTATTTTAATACTGCATCCGCTTACCAACTGGATAGGCTATAAGCTGAAATTGAAAAAAGTCCCGTGGTAGAGCTATGGTTGACCTCCTCGACGACCTCCTGAACTGGAAAGACGAACGCAAGCGGGAGCTTCCGAAACCCGAACCTGTGAGCCTGAACCATTTCGAAAGAAGGGCGATTGCCACCACTCCAAAAGAAGAGAAACAAAAAAGAGTCGTGAGGGAGGTGGAAAACCCTGCGGCAAGGCTGCTTGGCGAGAGCGCCATACCCGCGCATCTCGAAAAGGCGGATGGGGAACGGCCGGAACAGGCGGCACCGCAGGATTTCAGGCCATACCGCGAACAGGCGATGGAAAAGCCTGCCGAGCCGGCATCCAGGAAACCCTCGTTTCTTGGCAACAGCGGTGCCCTGGAAGATCTTGTAAAAGAAAAAACGGCGAGAAAGGCGGACATCTCCCTTGACGAGATGAACTCGGAACTCGAGGCATGGCGCAGCGAGAATCAGGGCGAGATTGCCGAGGAGGGGAAAAAGAACCCGGCCGAGCGGCCTTGCGCGCCGGGCAGCTGCCAGATGTGCGGCAAGCGCGACCCCAAATTCAAATGCGTGAAGTGCGGTTCGAACGTATGCGCATCCTGCTACTGGGTCATGTTCGGCCTCTGCAAGAGGTGCGCAAGCAACGAAACCATACGGAAATGGCGCGAGAAAAACAACGCGGGAACAAGCAATCTGGATATAAAATGGGTCGGCGACAGGACGAAGTAGTTTCACCGACCCCCCGCCTCAGAGTATATAAACCAAGGATGCCGATTTTGCCATTGGTGAATGAAGTGATAAACGGCACGATATCGAATCTGGAAGGTTGCTGTCCGATATGCGGGCAGAAGGCGAAGCGGTCGCGCATACTCTCGGCAGTAGGCGCCAAGGAGGTCTATTTTTGCCCTGAGCACGGAAAGGTTGAATACGGAAAATACTACTTCAGCCTCATGGGCGATGCCGCGACTCTCGCCGCGGCGGGATTCTAAAGTTTGGGTAGATGGCGGTTTTTCTGGGTTTTATGGCAAAGGCACGCCATAGTAAACGTCTATCGTGATACAATATTTGCTCTCTATCTCGATACCGTATCCATTTACATCCAATTCAAAAATCTCCCCGTCCGGATAATCCTCAAGTTCTTCGGCAGGTATCCGTATCTTCAGTGGCAGGGATTCACCATCGGTCTGCCAACGGTTGCCCTCGTGGCTGTAAAACAGCCCTGCCGTGGAATTATAGCGCGAGTCCTTTATTTTGAACTCGAAGGATGTGGTGCCCTCGAAGGTTTCTCCTTCTGCTGTCGCAATTATGCCGGTGCAACCAGTATGTATACCAAAATCGCCGTAGAATGGGAGAACCCAATTTCCTCCGCCAATCAGGCCTAGAACCGGTTCTTTGACGCCGCAACCAAACATGGTCGTTCCTTCGACGATTATGGTTTCAACAAAAGGCTCTGTATAATCTACTCCTGCTTGTGAAGCCCGCCTTTCCGAGTTCTGTTCGCCTGCGTAGATGGTATGCTCTGCATCTGTTCTTTCTTCCACCGTGCCTATGCATCCTGCCATAATGGAGGTCATTACCAATAACGCAAATAATTTTAGGGGATTCATAGCCATCGCATATCATAAGTGACTTGAAAGTTTAAATAAACATTGGATAGATTATTGAGATGTTATAAAAAGAACGTCACCGCTTATAACCAATCATCCTCAAGAATTCCGTTCTCTTCTTTGCGTCGGCATCATCCTCTACGCCTTTCGGTTTAAAACCGTCTATGACACCCATTATGCCGCGTCCGGCCTCTCCGCCGTCAAACCCGCTTTCCGCAACCACGACCTTGACAGGGTTTGAGCTCGCACAAAAGACGTTTGCGACCTCCGGCACGGCCTTTACAGCAGAAAGCAGGTTTATCGGATAACAGTCGCGCATGAATATCCCAAATGAATGGCCGCAGGCAACGCGGGACATGTTCTCTCTTGCAAGCGATATCATCTCTTCGTCGTTGCCTTCCAATCGTATGAGGCAGGGGCCGGACGCCTCGCAAAAGGCTACGCCGAACTTTGCCTGCGGCACCGAATTGACCACTGCTTCGTAAATGTCCTCGACGCTCTTTATGAAATGCGCCTGCCCGAGTATGAAATTCACGTCTTCGGGCTTTCGTATATCCACTATATCGAGTTCCATAGGCTTCGCCAGAACAAGTAGGGATAAGAGGTTAAAAAAGTTGGCTATGCAAGCAGTATCTCCGAATCCCAAATCCCCTAAATATAGCCAAAACTAAGGTAACATGGAGAAATCCATTTTTTTGAAAGAAAACTTCGAGGTGGATATACTGC
>PGXE01000132.1 GCA_002838935.1 Thermoplasmata archaeon HGW-Thermoplasmata-1
ACGGATACATGGGTCAGCATGGGCGATGAGGCAGAAAAAGCAGTACGCGTCCAGGAGTTCAAGGGATACACCATCGACGACAAGGTAATGAAGGAAGCGAACAAGGGCGCCGTCTTCATTCACTGCCTCCCGGCATACTATGGCTACGAAGTGACAAAGGAAGTGGCGCACGGCCCGCAGTCCATAATCTTCGACGAAGCGGAAAACAGGATGTGGGCGCAGATGGCGATAATGATGGCACTGCTTGGCGCAAAGCCATAAACGCCCCCTTATCCGCCAGCCGTAATATACTTAATCGATTTCCCGATTCCACCCTTACGATTCAAATGCCGCCGTGGCTTAGTGGTTAGTTATTGTCAGATTGGACCAAACGCAGTATGTTTGGTATGTTCTGACAATAGACCAGAGCTCCCGGCTGTTAATCCGTTTGCGAAAGCAGGCGGAGCAAGCAACCGGGTGATCAACGGTTCAAATCCGTTCGGCGGCGTGGGCCCATAGCTTAGTCCGGTGGAGTCTTGTGCCACGCTCGTGTGGTGCAGGCGCCGACAGCGTCAGGCTCATAACCCGATGGTCGCAGGTTCAAATCCTGCTGGGCCCACCAAACATCATAAACCCAAAAGCGATGCGGCGCGTCATAGGTTATGGCATCCGTTGAAGGAATCCGCCGCTGACGAAGTCAGCGTTCACGTGCTTGCTTCGCAAGCACTGAATTCAGTGCTACTGAAAGGTAGCACGCGAAGTTCGAGCGCCGTAAGTTCATTAGTCTTGCCCTGGTAGTGTAGTGGCCTATCATCCGGCCCTGTCGCGGCACTTTCTCTTTTCTTGCCAAGAAAAGAGAACCTCCCGGGAACTAAGAGAAAAGAATGAGGGGTTGCTCTGCAACCCCTCGGTTTCTTTCTTTTAGCCGCCGGAGGGTTTTCTTTCTTTGTAAAAGAAAGAAAAAGGGCCGTGGAAAGGCCGGGACTCGGGTTCAAATCCCGACCGGGGCGTACTTCATTTTTAATGCATAATAAGACCAAAACTCGCTATTTTTTCTTTATTCTCACCATGTCTCCGATAGTCATTCCGCCGGATGCGCCCGGGGCGAAGCGGGGCGCCGCAGGCGTTTCCGTCGTCTTCAGTTTTATCTCCAGGAATTTTTCCAGTTTCTTGACCAGATCATCGTTGGGGTGCATCGTTCCCTCCTCGACCTTGAGGAGAACGGTGGTCTTTTCGTTAATCAGCCTGCCGACGTCCTTGATTTCCAGATGCTTTGCAATGCGGGCGCCGCGCACCTTTTTCCCGCAGTCTTCCACCAACTCGTCGGTTATTCTGGAATAGATGTCCTGGGAGCGGGTCGGCTTCGCAATTATCTGCTCAATCCTGGCGCGCGTGCTGGCCGTCGCCTGTGTGGTTTGCGGCTCTTTCCCGAACTTGGCGCATGAGGCGCACACGGACATTTCAACGCCGTCAATTACAGCCCTTTTCGTCGGCACGCTTTTTCCGCATATCTCGCATGGCATTGTATCTACCTACTGTAACTACTGCAACCGAATCGCATATTTGCATAAGATTTTAGCGCATCCGGGGCTTGACGGAACAAACACCACCCAGAACCGTTAGAATATCTTGCACATTTCATAGGCATCGGCGTCGTCGGTGTAGAACTTGGGGATTATCTTCTTTACCTCGAAGCCGTGCGCCTGATAAAATCTCAACGCGCCGATGTTCGTCGTGCGCATCTCAAGCGTAAGTGAGAATATGCTGCGCACCGCGAACTGGCGCACGAGCGCCATCAGAAGCATTGATCCTATCCCGCGCCGGCGCAACTTCGGCTTTACCGCAAGCATCAGTATCCTTCCCTTGCCAGACGACGTTTCCATCCCCATTGCAAATCCGAGCAATTCCTTTCCGTCAATCGCGACAAGGCATCCCTCTGGGCACCGCTCGTAAATCGCTATGAAAGTCGAAGGGCTGTATACCTCGGTCAGCGTATGCCTTGCCAGTTCCAT
>PGXE01000031.1 GCA_002838935.1 Thermoplasmata archaeon HGW-Thermoplasmata-1
TTCAACCATCAATAGTTAATTCGTAATGTGGTTTAACTGCTTTTGCTACGAGTCCTCCCCACAGCAAGCTGTGGGGTATCCGGATAAAATGAAAAAATAGAGATGATCTAGTTGTTTGCGGGGCGGCCTGCACCGCGTCCGCGATATCCGCCAGTGCGGCTGCTGTGGCCGGCAAACGAACGGCGCGGTCCGCCTGTGCGTCCCTGCCTGCTTCGGTCGCTTCGGTTCCCATCGCTGCCAAAGCGTCCCTGCTGCTGCGCAGGGCTTGGGCTTGCATAATCACGCCCACCGTAGTTGCCGCCGTAGTTGCTTTCCGGCACATCCCCAAAAGCGCCGTTTCCAACGTTCTTGCTCATATCGACCCTTGATATCTGCGGGGTTATCCCTCTTGCGATCTTTACTTTTTGATACCGGATTATCGAATCGAAGTTGCCGTGGTCGCGCGGGGAAAGGATGCTTATCGCCTTGCCGTCGTTTCCTGCCCTTGCCGTCCTGCCGATACGGTGGATATACTGCTTGCTCTCGCGAGGGAGGTCGTAATTGTAAACGTGCGAGACGCCCTTTATATCAAGACCGCGGGCGGCGACGTCGGTGCATACGAGCACCTGCGCTTTGCGGGAGTGGAACTGCGAGAGCGTGCGGTTCCTCTGCGACTGGCTGTATCCGCCGTGAATCGCCGAAGCGCCGATGCCGCTTCTCGCCAGGTTCTTTGCGACGTTGTCGGTGCAGCTTTTCGTGTTGCAAAAGACCATGGCGAGCTCTGAAGGTTCGCTTTTGAGCATGTGCAGGAGCAGCGAGAATTTCATTCCGTCGGATATGTCGTAATAGGTCTGCGTAAGCTTCGCCGGGTCGACCTGTGTTACCGCAGAAACTTCGAGCGGATTGCGCATGTGGTTCTGCGCGAGCTTTTTGATGTCGTCCGATATCGTCGCGGAGAAAAGCAGCGTCTGGCGATCCGACGGGCATTCGGAGATTATCTTTTTTATGTCGTCTATAAATCCCATGTCGAGCATCATGTCGGCCTCGTCGAGGACGAGGGTGCGTATATTGCCAAGCTTCAGCGAACCGCGCCTGATGTGGTCCATGAGCCTTCCCGGCGTGCCTGCTACGATATCAGCGCGGCGCAGGTTGCGAAGCTGCGCGTCCATGCCCATCCCACCGTATATAATTGCGACGTTTAGCGGGTCGTATCTGGAGAATTTTTTAATAGCCCCTCCGACCTGTTCCGCGAGTTCGCGCGTCGGGGTGATTATAAGTGCCCTTACGCCTCTCCCGCGCTCAACCCCCTGTATTATACCGGAACCGAACGCCAGCGTCTTTCCGGAGCCTGTCGAGGATGCGGCGATAACGTCCTTTCCCGAAAGAATGAGCGGTATGGACTTTTCCTGTATCTCGCTTGGCGCCTCGAATTTCTCTTCCGCTATGACCTTCAATATCTGTTCAGATAGCCCTAACTGCCTGAAGCTTTCCATGTTTGTATTCATTTCATCACGTCTTGCCCATCGCAAAAACAGGCCTTTGCGCTAAATGCGGCAGAATGCCAAACGGCATCAATGCGCTTTATCGCAAATTCGCAATCTATCTCGATTCCCTTGCTTTATCCTTAGGGGTAGTATGACAGAAAAATCCCCAGACGTGCATTTTTGCACAGGATAAAACAGGATTCGTTCGTGTTTTAGCCGAAGAGTTTTCTTCACAATCCTTTTAGTATGTGCGGGTTTTCAGGATTTGCAATCCGATTCTGTTTGATTTCGGATCTCTGTTTTCCAATAAACAGCCCCTGCATAGGCTATCCAGTTATATATCTTTGTGAACATCACAGTGCGAATAGGTGATAATTGCCCTAGATAAAACCAATTTGGCGATTACGGACGGATTTTTTGAAGTGAAACAGAGGTCTGCAGTTATTTGGCAAATCAGCTGTTAGAGTTATTATCCTGTTTTCGACTAAAACGCGCAAAAAGTTCAAATGCCCATCCGACCATAATATTATGATTAGTATGTATATTAGTATGTATAATACCGGATACAACGCAGGCGCGTCCGCTGCCGTGGCGGGCGGCGGCGCATACAATGCAACCATACAGGCGATACGGGCGATGGGTGCGATAGTGAGAGTCGAGCCTCACGATTTTGTGAATATCATATCGAAAAACGAAAACCCCTTGTCATCGTTAAATCACCCGCGGCGCTAAGCCCAAACTATCATTACCTTTGCGGAGTCAGAGGGCTAATATTCTATGCCAAAAGTCGGGAGCAATTGCTTCTTCCGACCGGCACCGAAGTTGTGGCAACAAAGAAAATATGGTTACCGGGATAAATTTTGTTCTTGTTTTGAAAAATTGCATATCCTTTCGAGAGGACATCCTTCGCATAACGACCTTGCGCGGCAGTGCTCCTTGGCGTTCTTCACTATGAGCGCGTGAAACTCGTTGAAGATGGCGGTCAGTTCATCTCCTTGCGCATGACGCGAGAGTTCGCTCTCGAAGTAACTACGGATAGTTTCGTAATCGTCGCGCACAATCGGAAGCGGCAGCCGGTAGCAGAGACGCTTAGTATAGGCATCGACCACGAAAACAGGTTTTTTGCCTGCGTAGAGAAGTATCGAATCCGCTGTTTCGGGGCCTATGCCGTTTATAGACAACAACTCGCGCCGCAATTCCCTCGTATCGCGGCAAAAGAATAGGTCCATATCACCTAAGCATACATTCATTATATGGCGCGACAACTCCACGAGCCTTGCGGCTTTCTGATTATAGTATCCGCTCGGTCTGATTAACTCCGCCACCTGCTGCAGTGGTGCGGACAGCAAGCTTTCTGCGCAGAGCATGTTTTTCAGTTTCAGATTCTTTAATGCCCGCTCGACATTTTTCCAGTTGGTGTTCTGCGTAAGTATTGCGCCCGCCATTATCTCGAAACGCGGGTCGGTTCCGTTCTGCTCATGATGACTGCCGTCAAAAGGCCACCACCCCTGCGCCCCGTACGCTTCCAACAGGTCACAGTACATCTCAAAAATAGGACTACATCGACAAGGGCTCTTCCGGTTCATCGCTCCACTCTCCGTGAAGATAGGGGCCAAGCGTTTTCTGTTTGAGGATATCGTAGCACATCCTGGCGAGCGGTTCCAGATTCAGTGTGTCCTCGCGATTGTAAGCGAGCAGCCGCTCGAGCGAGGTTTCGTCTCCGCGTCTCGACCATGCGTGCCACAGCGCGACCGCCTGATATCCATCCAGCCCCTGCACTTCGTCGGGCCTCGTTATACCAAGCGCCTGCTCTATCTTCTTCAGGCCGCCGCGGTATCCGGCCTTTGCGAGCGGAAACCGTATGTCGAGATGCGGAACGCGTGGCAGTTTTCCGGGAAAATGATAGTCTATTATCGGTATGTCGAATGCCGCGCCGTTGAATGTAACGATGAGTTCGCAGTCGGAGAACAATGCATGGATTGCTTCCTCGTCAAGGTCCCGGTCTTTTACCAACAGGGTGGTTTTGCTGCCGTCGTACACCCCCAGAACGGTTATCGGCGAATAGCGGCTTACGCCGGTCGTCTCTATGTCCAGGTAGCATATCCTGCCGCCGGACCTCTTTATGTCGCCGTAGATGCGCCACTGCTCCGACGTCGGAAGCAGGGGAAAGAAGTGCGTGAATTCTCCAAGCGACCGCTTTTCTATGAAATCGTAGACCGCTTCGTCGGACGCCTTCTTTCGGCTGAAGCTAAAACCCTTTACCCCGTCCGCATTGACGAACTGGTACCAATTGAATATGCCCTGCTTCCATATCGCCTGCTCCCTTTTCTCCCCTACGCCTTCGAGAAGAATAAAAGAGGATTCAAGCACGCTTCCAGCCTCCCGCAATCCGCCTGCCGCGCATATCGCGCACGACGACGGTCCTGCCGACGAGATCGCCTATCCTCTGCCTGCGGAAAGTGGATTCCATTATGATTATGCTTACAAGGTAAGATAATAACAGGGCGTCGAGGAAACGAACCACGTTCCTTGTGAACGCGCCAAGAAAATCGAGCCTTGAGCCATCCATGTTCGCGCTTCGTATGCCAAGCAGGTACTTTCCGACAGTCCTGCCGCCCCAAAACGTCTCGCACAGTGTGAAGTAAACGACCTGCACCGCCCAGACGAGCATGAACCAGGTCATTGCGACGAGCTGGTATTCGACCTCGCTTTCCGGTATCCGGTTCATGAACGGAATTATTGAACCGAGAATGAGCACCATTATCGCCATGTCCACTATGAAGGCGGCTATGCGGCTTGGGGTCGTTGCGTAAACCGCACGTTCAAGTTGCACTAGATAACGCCCGATAGCGCGCGAGGTGTTTATGATTCTGTAAGATTCCTCCCGCGAAACTTCCATTAGAAAAGCGGTGCGAACGAGTTCCGAGTAATCCGCGCGAAGTTCGGGATTCGAGGTCATGCGGCAAAGCATCTCGTACGGATCGCCATCGCGCCCGTAACGCCTGCCCACATCTTTTATCTTCTCGTTTATGCCTGCAAGCGAATCGCGAACCGCGCCGGAATAATTTCCCACAGAAAACTCCCTGCCCGCAGCATAGAGTGAATCCTTTATCGCGGCGCTGCTTTGCTCGTCCGGCGTCGGGCGGTGTTCGGAGCGGCGCAGTTTGCTTCCGACGAATATCAGGTCGACGACGAGCGCGAGCAGGCCGGATATGAATACCATGTCGAATACGCCGGCCCCGCCGACAGAGCCTACAAATGACCTGCCAAGAAGTTCTGGCAGATGATATACGTCCGCCCCGATAAGGACTCCAAGAGTCGCTATCGAATACGCATACGGGGGCGCTTTCTCCGAATTGCGCGAAAAGAACGCCATGGCAAGAATAACGCTCAGCGCCGGCGGCAGGAGGTAGAACGGAAACTCTGCGGTTATGCCGACATTGTGCTCGACCCGCGTCACGAGGAACGTGACAAGGGATACGATCAGTATGCCGAAAATGACCTGCAGCGCCGGCAGCTTGCGCTTCGTTATGAAATATATCGAGAGAACGACGGGGATTATCGCGCCGCCGAGGTTTATCGCAAGCAGGCTGCTCCCTATCGCGAACAGGGGCAGATTGATGCTCATCGCTATCAGCGAGCCGACTATGAGAAGGCCCACCTCCCTCGAACTGAAACCGAGCCGCTCGAACATGCCGCGATGACGGCTGTAACCCCACATGACCGCAATGAACAAAAGTGCGGGGAGCAGTAAGTTGAAAACCGAGATCAGGTCGCCGATATCTGCCATGAGATGCGCATCCGCGGAAGCGTACTTAAATAATTTCATTAGCCGCGCGACAGGGGTTGGTTTCGATTGCATTTTTATTGTCTGCTTTATTGCAGGGGGAATGTTTTTTTCGTGCCGCAAGGAGCGCGTTTGCCGGTTTGCCGGTTTGCTGGTTTTGGGTTTGATTGAAATATTCTCTGGCGATTATAGCTTTGAAAAGATGCCGAAACCGGATGATGCCGAAAAGAATAATCCGCATGGAATGGGCGGCACCCACGGCGTCAGGACGCTGCTTGGCGAGCCCAAAAAGGCGATACTCCGCCTTTCGGCCCCCATGATACTCGCGATGTCGGCGAATACGTTGTATAATCTCGCGGATGCCATATGGGTATCCGGGCTTGGGCCGGACGCCCTCTCCGCAGTAGGATTCTTCTTTCCGTTCTTTTTCATACTGATGGCTCTTGCAACCGGCCTTGGCGTCGGAAGCGGGGCAGCCATATCACGCAAAATCGGGGCAAACGACAAAGAGGGCGCGGACCGCGTCGCAGCCCATTCGTTCGTGCTCATGGCGATTGTGGCCGCTCTGGTATCCGCCCCGTTTATCATATTCACTCGCCAGATATTCGTATCGCTTGGGGCGGGGGATATCGCCGAGATGGCGATTCCGTATGCCCGCATAATGTTTTGCGGTTCGATACTGGTGTTCTTCAACGGACTGTCGAATTCTCTTCTCAGAAGCGAAGGCGACGCGAAGAGGGCTATGGTCGCCATGGTCGTCGGCTCGGTGCTGAACATAGGGCTGGACCCACTTTTCATCTACACCTTTAATCTCGGCGTGGCCGGGGCCGCGTGGGCGACGCTTGCATCCATGCTGCTCACCTCGCTGCTGCTCGCATACTGGCTTTTTGTCAAGCGCAGCACCTACATTTCAGTAAGGTTCCGGGGATTCAGGTTCGATCGCAGGATAAATCGGGATATATTCGGCGTCGGTCTTCCGGCATCCATCCAGCAGCTTGCGATGTCGCTTACCATGCTTGCCTTAAATCTCATGGTTGTCAGGGTCGGTGGCACCGATGGCATAGCGATATACACGACGGGATGGAGAGTGATCATGATCGGCACCCTTCCGCTCATGGGCATAGCCACGGCGGTGGTTTCCGTTTCCGGGGCGGCGTTCGGTTCGCGGGCTATGGGAAAACTCGACGAAGCCTACAGGTATGCCATACGCATGGGAGTCGTGATCGAGGTCGTGCTTGCGATAGTGATTTTCGCGCTGGCCCCGCAGATAACCTCCCTCTTCACTCAGGCGGAAGGCGGCGAGCGGCTGGTCGATGGCCTTGTGCGATTCCTGCGCATCACCTGCATTTTTTATCCGGGTGTCGCTTTCGGCATGCTCTCCTCGTCCCTGTTTCAGGGTATAGGCAAGGGCATCAATGCGTTGATAGTGACCCTATTCAGAACGATAATTCTTACGATAGCCCTAACGAGCCTGTTCGCCTTCGTTCTCGATATGGGGCTTACAGGTATATGGATAGGGCTGGTTACGGCAAACCTGCTCGGGTCGGCGGCCGGCTTTTGCTGGGCCAGACTGCATATCCGCTACATGAAACGGGAATTTCCGCCAAGCTGCATTTCCTGAAATGCGCAAAAATGGGGATTAGGCCTTCCATTTGACCGCCAGAATATAAAAATATATTTAAAGGCGGCGGAACAATTACTATAAGGTGAAAAAATGAAAGGAATGACCACCTGCCCAAGCTGTAAAACAGAATTCGTAGTCGACGTTCCTGAAAGCGGCCACAGTTACCACTCGACGCGGTGCCCGAAATGCGAATATCCGTTTAAGATAAATCTCGGTACTTCAAGAGAAACGGAAACCGCCGCGACACCCCATCGTAAAAGCGGGATGAAAAAAAGCGCACTCCAATCAAAAGGCGCTAAAACGCCGAAACCGGTGGTCGGCGGGGCATTTTTGATAGCCGTTTTCCTGATGGCCGGAGCCATGGCTGGCGGAATGCTCTTTTTGGGGATAGGCGGAATATGGACTGTCGGTCTGATGGCGGATTCGGCTTTCGAAGGGCAGACCGGAACCGTATATGGGCAGGTTCTGGATTCCGGGGGAAACGGGATATCAGGCGTAAGCGTAAACCGGTGGGATGCCGACGGAAAGGTTTGGGAAACTGTTAACACGACCGGTTCGGATGGATCTTATTATCTTACTGACGTCGAAGCCGGTTATCAGTATCTCAGATTCAGTAAAGCCGGATACCAGACAAAAATAATAGAAGATGTGGTAATCCCGCACCCCGTGGAGGATACGGTCTGGTTCTACCAGAACATCACTTTAAAGCCGGGAAACGGCGAAGTTCAGGAACCGGGTGTTGCGGCAACGGTCGTGCAGGGGGTGCTTACCGGACTCATAGTCTGGGGTGCGAATCTTGGCGCGATGGCGATATTCATACTTGTGGGCGGCATAATGGCGATAACGAGAAAGCGGTTCGGAATAGCCCTTGCAGCATCGATAGTAGCCATGTTCACGATGTGCGGGCAACTGATATCGCTCGTCGCGCTGATCCTTATAGCGCTTTCAAAGGAAGAATTCACAAAGGGCGAAAAAATGGAGTTCGAATCTCTCTAAAATCTTCTGGCTATATATTCATATATTCAACTATTGTTTTGATGCGTGGACATCATTTCACCTTCTTATCAGGGCAATTGATGTTGCTTGTCAGAATCTGTTTTTCCTGGCGGCTTGCGGTGGTTGCCTTTTGCAAAAATGATCACACAAAATAGATAGAAAAATGAATGTGGGGAAGGACGGGGGCCCTAATAGGAGGGGATGGGATGCACTCTAACAACTACCAGCCACCGTGCCTTCCAATCATAGTATAATGCATAACAGTATAAATATCTTTTGAAATGTGTCCGAAAAACAGCGCCGACCTTGAAAAGTAGTGCTTGCTTATCCGCCCAGCCATCTCATTGTGGATGATGCCCATATCCTAAAGTTTCGAGGTATGCCATGAGACGAGCGCCGAAGAGATGCCGAGCGCCTCGCACATGTCCTTCTGTGTCGATCCGGGGCATCCCTTTATGAAAGAAACTATATTCGAGGCCGTGCGTTTCGCATTATGGCCATGTAACTGCGCCAGTCTTGGCAATAGGACAACCGGTAAAACTAGGGATAATAATACGAAAAAACAGGGCTGTAAAAAGAATGTAAAAATTCAGAGAAGGCCTGCCTTCTGGAGTATCATCAGGTCTTCGGTGGAAAGTTTCTTGCCGTTCTTGAACTGATCAAATATCTCATCGGCGCGGGCAAGAACCTCCGGTGCTCCGGCCGATCTCCTCGAACCTTTTTCACTCGGACGGCTTTCCGCCAGCTCCTTCTCGATTTCGTGTATCCTGTTGACTAGAGCGATGTATTCGTTGTGGACCTTGTCGGCCTCGAGTTTTGCGACAACAAATTTTTCCTGTACCGAATCTGCGTCCTTGCGCAGTTTTCCGGCTTCGTTAAAAAGGCCTATCATCGATTCGTGTTCCTTCTGCGCACCGTCCGCAAGTTCGCCCACGTGCTTGTGCTGCTTCTCGGCGCGCTCCTTTGCAAGCTTCGCCTCGCTTATCGCTTCCTTCAGTTCAGGATCGTCGTCGATAGTCTTCTCAAGACCTTTTATCTCCGCCTGAAGCGCGGAAAGGCGGTCTATCAGTGCCTTTTCCTTTTTGGGGGAAAGCGGCGTTGTCATCTGCTCGAACTCGAGCGCCTTGAACTCCTTTTTAAGCTTGGAAACGGACGGCGCACCCGCAGGCATGTGTTTTTTCTTCGCCTGGGCGGATACCTTCGCTATCTCCTCGTATTTGGCGTTCATTTCGTCGCGAATCACCTTGGATCTGCAGACCTGCTCGTTAAGCTCGTCGCGTTTCTTCTTGTGCTCGTTGGCCTTTTCTATCAGTTCGCGCACCTTGTTATTAAGTTCATCGCGCTTCTTGACCCATTTCTTGGCATCTTCGTTCAACTTGTCGCGTGCCGTCCGATAGTCGTTGGCCTTTTTTTGTAAAACATCTTTCTCCTTTTCGAGTGAGCGTACATCTTCTGTCATTTTATTCCCCAAAACGACTGCTTTAATGAGACCCTGAATAGAGATTGTCTTATTAATATTTTCGGGATTTGCAACCCGTTGTTTTTCACTTTAGCAATACTTTTCTGTGCGCTATGGTTTGTTGCCTTTCGGCAAAGATTATAAATATCGTAAAGCCCAATCTTTTAACGGGGGTGTATCATGCCTGCATTGGTTGACGTAAAAAAGTGCGAAGGTTTCGGGGCCTGTGTTTCCGCCTGTCCTGTAGAATCCATCTCGATGGCGGATGGCATGGCGAAGGTCGATCCGGACAAGTGCGTGGATTGCGGGGCCCGCGTTGATGCGTGCCCGATCAAAGCGATAACCCTGTAAAGAGTGACGTAAAGAGTAAAGATTTGCACCGATGCCGTGTTCTTGCAACCCTGACAGCGTTAATGCATGTGTACAATACCCCACTCCGGGGGGTTCCTTCACTGACGCGAAAACGGCGGGAGCGTGGATTTCGGCATCTGCCATAACACATATTTCGACTTTAAAACGGCACGCCGAAACGCCATTGCAAATGTTTAAATAGGTATTTTATATACACGTTTAAAAAGAATTAAAAGCATAGGGGAGTTAAAACAATGGCTGAAATAAAAATAGAGAATGTGGTAGCATCTACGAGCATAGCGGACGAACTTGACCTCAACGCAATAGTTCTGGCAGTGCCAAACAGCGAATACGAACCCGAGCAGTTCCCGGGGCTCGTCCTGAGGATGAAGGACCCAAAAACCGCGGCCCTCCTTTTCAGGAGCGGCAAGGTGGTTTGCACTGGCGCCAAGTCCATCGACTTCGTCGGCGTTGCGATAGACAACGTCCGCAAGACGTTGGAAGCGGCCGGCTTTGGCGGCATCTACGTAGATCCGAAGATAGTCGTGCAGAACATAGTCGCAACGTCCGATCTCAAGGCGGAACTGAACCTCAACGCGGTCGCAATCGGCCTCGGCCTTGACCGCGTGGAGTACGAGCCCGAGCAGTTCCCCGGACTCGTATACCGGCTCAGCGACCCAAAAGTCGTCGTGCTGATATTTGGCAGCGGAAAGCTCGTCTGCACCGGTGCACGGAAGCCGGAGGATGCGAGCCGCGCCGTCGACAAGATAGCGGCCGAGCTCGGTTCCCTTGGCCTTCTTATTGGTAAATAAACCACTTTTTTCATTCATAACTATTTTTTATGCGATTCGGGTGAAACATGCAACGCCTTCCCATACTCGATAACCATCTGCATTTTCAATGGGACGGGAAAAACAGCATCGCCCTCAAAGAGTTCGAGAAGGCGGGCGGCACGCACGCGATATTCGCCCATATGCCCAACCTGGCAAATCCGCCAAAGAACGCGGACGAATGGAAGATGGAATACGATTCCACATTACGCCTTGCGGACAGGATGCGGCTTGAAGTCCCTAACGTGACGCTTTACGTCACTGTCGCCCCGTATCCGGTTCAGCTAATCCGGCTTGTCGAACTCGGCAAAACACTCGAAGAGGCGAAACTTTCGATAGAAAAGGGGATGGGCGTCGCCGCCCGGCTTTTTGAGGAAAAGCGGATAATCGCGCTCGGAGAGATGGGGCGCCCGCATTTCCCTGTTGAAAAGAACATCCTTGACGCCTGCAATGAAACGCTCGAATATGGTATGCGCATTGCACGCGACATCGGCTGCCCGATAGTGCTGCACACCGAAAGCGGCGGCGAGGAGGTGTTTTGCGACATAGCGAGAATGGCGGACGGATGCGGCATGCCGCGGGAGAAGATAGTCAAGCATTATTCCTCCCCGATAGTCGGCCCACAGAACCACGGCATATTCCCTTCGATACTTGCGGACAAGGATGCAATATGTGAAGCCATATCGGTATCGCCGCGCTTTTTGATGGAGACCGATTATATGGACGACCCGAAAAGGCCGGGTGCGGTGCTCGCTCCGAAAACAGTTCCGAAAAGAACGATGGCGCTGTTCGAGTCGGGACTCTTCACAGAAAACGACGTCTACAGGATACACAAGGAGAATCCGGAAAGCGTCTACGGCGTTTCTTTTGAGGCCTAACTATTTTAAATGCGAAGCCGTTACTTTCGAACATGACTGCCACTAGAAAAGCGGGATGCGACAATTACGTGCATTCCGTATACGACGGCGACCGCCTTCGCTGCGACCTCGATCATGAGATACCGAAAGACAGGGAACCGTGCGACGATTACGGCATGACCGAAGAGTTCAAGGCGTGGCTCGCAAAGGCACTTGCCGAAGAGATATCTGCCCAGATACGAAAGCTGGATTTCGCAAACATTCCGCACCACGCACAAGAATGCGATGCGAAAGAATCACCGCGAAAGGGCAAGAACGATAAGGTATAAAAGGGCGGCTACGGCAAACAGCCACAACAGCACTATCCAGAAGGTCGTGCGTTTTCGCCTTGAATGCGGCAGTCCCGATTTCTTTGCACGCGCAATCTTTTTTTTCATCTCGCGAGAATCATTTGCAGCCGCGACAAAATCGTAATCGCCGCGCCCGTGCGGCTCCAAGTCCGCAATCTCGGGCAACCGGAACTGTTCAAGCTTCCGTAGCCATTCCGAATTGCCCACAACACGGGAAGGCGTTGCTGCCCGCTCCAAGGATTCGCTTCTGCTTATCTGCGGAACTCTCCTTAGAAGATCGGTCTGCCAGCCATCGAGACGACGATCGGTGTAGGTTCGCGATGTTGCAGCCTCCGGGCTCTGCGCGGGCTCTTTCTGCAACGCCCTTTTTTGCAGCGCGTCGTAGGTGCTGCTATGCGGGGGCCATTCGCGCGACGCGTTTGGGTTGAGCCACGGTTTTTCAGCCGCCCTGAAACCAGTTGTTTTTTGAAATCCTGCGGTTTCTTCATCCAGGGTATATCCAGCTTTCGAAACCGATGCCGATTCTATCAACTGTTCAGCATCAAAAAACCATGCTGGCGGATTCTCTTTTTGGGTTTTGCTCTCCGAATTAGGATTTACATCTGGTCGGCTTTGACGCGCGTCTTGAGCCGGGTCTTGAAACCCGTATCTGCGAGGGGTCGAAAAATCGTTTCGCAAATCACGGTCGCCTTCGTCGCCATCACTTATGGTTTGCCGCGCGGATGCGAATGAACCGCCTTGCCGCCCGAAATCCGTCCGTTCTTCCGGCCAGGCGGGGGTAGTGGGCGATTCATAATATTCGGCAGGCCGTTTTTTCTCCGATGGCTTATCTACTGAGGGAACCTCCGACATTTCCTCGAAATCGGCAAGCCGGTCGGGTGCCTGCCAAAAAACGTCTTGTCCCTCTGGCAGCGATATTCCGCAGGGCGCGTGCTGTGGAAGCGGCTCTGCCGACGATACCCTGTCAAAAGCGTGCTGCGTAAGTGGTTCTGCCGACGATACTCTACCGGGAGTATACTGCGTAAGCGGCGACAGGCTGTTTATATCGAGCAACTCCACGTCGTAGCGCGATGCCCACTGCTTTGCGTAATCGCTAAAACCCTCCGCGGATGCCACGACCGGTTTTGCGCCTATGTCCCGTGCGAGAAGCCTCGCCTCGACCATTGCGGTGGCGGGAACGGTCCGCTCCTCGACTATCACGGCTATCGTTTTGCCCCGCCCCTGGGCGAGAACGTCCACCTGATGGGCGGCACCGGAATTGCCTGAAATACGGAAATTGCGCTTCACCTCAAATCCCTGCTGCTCGTAGTGCCGATAGACCCGTTCGAGGCTCTCATCCATAATTTCACTATCTGCGATATTTTATTTTAAGTTTATCCTGAAATCGCCCCAATCCAGCCATTGGCTTACTCATTAAACGAGTAAAACAAAAGTGGAATAACGGGGGAACAACATATCAATAGCATTAAATAAGGAAAAAATATTCCTGCTCTGCCCGCAGCATCTTGTCCTTGGCGGGCGAAATACGAAAAAAGCGGGCCCGTGGGGTAGCTTGGTATCCTCCGACCTTGGGGTGGTCGATACTCCAGTTCAAATCTGGACGGGCCCATTCAAATTAACCAACTTCTAAAACTAACCAAGGCCTGTCCAGATATGGCGTAAAACGGGCTCAAATATAACCAACAGTTTTACGACATGAATCTGGACGGGCACACTATTGATTGAGGCCGACTATTAATACCAAAATAAGCCTAAAAAAGAGGAATCCCGTCCAATTTTTTGATTAATGATTTTGTGATTGACAGAAATTCATTGCCATTTT
>PGXE01000032.1 GCA_002838935.1 Thermoplasmata archaeon HGW-Thermoplasmata-1
GTTACTTCTGACATAAGGAGAGAACTCATTATATGTTTATAAAGTATCTTGAACCAGATTGGTTACCAATAGAACTCAGGGGTTTTTCAAAATTCTCTTGTATGTTTTAAAAAGAAGATTGGAGGTTCTTAGAGAATCTTCTCGTATGCGGCAGCATCGAGAAGTTCGCCCAGTTCCGATTCGTCTTTCATCTCTATCTCGACGAGCCAGCCCTCTTCGTAAGGGGACTCGTTTATCTTCTCGGGCGCATCCTCAAGCTCGCTGTTGACAGCCGTTATCTTTCCGGAAATCGGGGTGTATATCTCTGAGACCGACTTGACCGACTCGACAACGCCCACCTCGTCGCCCTTGCCGACGACTGCGCCCGCGTCAGGCAATTCGAGGAAAACGACGTCTGTGAGCAGTTTTTGCGCGTGGTCGGTTATGCCGAGCTTCGCCTTCTTGCCGTCCACCTTGAGCCATTCGTGCGACTTGGTGTAGAGATAGCCTTTTCTGACCTCTGAATCTGCCATGAATTCACCTTCGGCATGAAATTGGATGGGGGATTATTAACGTTTGCAATTTTGGACGGCGCACGGGTCGTCTGGAAAATAGATTGTCAACTACCACCCGCTAAAGCGGGTGGCGTGATGCCGCCCACGTTCATCGGATGATTTGTAACTACCCTCTGTCTCAGTTGCATTACTGCCTTCGACTTCAACAGACGCTACATTCGGCTGGTTGACGCACAGCCTGCCACCAACAGACCTGCTGAAAGTGGCGATGTTTCGTGAAGCATTCAAGTCAGCGTGTAGAGTAAACCCACATTGTTGACATTTGAATTGGCTTCCCGCTCTATTGCTTTTTGCTTTGTGCCCGCATTTTGAACAGGTCTGGCTTGTGTATTTGGGATTAACGTATATTGTCCCTTTTCCAAGCACCTCTGCCTTGTATTCAACAAATTGTTGTAATTGGCGAAACGACCAGTTACCAAGTTTCCTGTTGAACATTCTTCCTTTGCTTTTCTGATTTAGGACGCCGGAAAGATCCTCCATTGCGAACACGCCATAGGGTTTCTTCGCCAACTCTTTAGCCAAACAATGATTTACGTCTTTTACAAACCGTCTCTCTCGCCCACTTATTTTCTTTAGTTTGCGTTTTGCGGAACGAGTGCCTTTAGATTGGAGTTCGGCTTTAATGTGTTGGTATCTTCCCTTAACATTTTTGAGATGCTTCGAGTTGTAAAATGTGTTGTCGGAGCATACTGCAATATTGTTTATTCCTAAATCTATTCCCAGTCTTCTATCATCTCCTCTGGTTTCTGGCGTTTTTTTCTCTATTTGAACGTGCAAATAACAACAATCCCTGTTTGGAATCATCTGGGCATTTTTGACTTCCCAATCGGTGTATTGCCCGTAATATCCGGGTAGTTTGAAATTGTAGGTCATCCTGCCAAATATAGTAGTCAATTTACAGTAACCGCTTTCCAAAAAGACCTTCATGGTTCTTTTGTCGTAGCGGATAGAACTCAATTCCTTTTTCTTCGGGCGGTGTTTGAATTTATTTCTCTTTAATATATCGGATGCTTGGTCTCTTGCCGTTTGAACCAATGCGGAAGGGAGGGTTGGGTATTTGGTCCTCACCTCGTGATATGTCCCCCTGTTCAATCTTGTTTTATTGTAGTCTTTATGCTCGAACCCGTAGTCCAATACATCCTGACACGCAAGATTGAATATTCTCGCAGTTTGAATCAGGTCGTTGGATTTATCCAACTTTATCTTCAATGTCCGTATCATGTTATTATACATAGATATATTTTATTATATCTTAAAGATACCTTTCGGTCTGTATCCCCTGCCTAAAGGCGGGGGTGTTTGACCTCAGAATGTTAAATAAATCAGCGGCCGCATATGTTTTACATTCAAGGCCGGATTGGTGGTTTACATGACCCGCGAGATAGGTTCCATATTAGAGGATTACAAGAACGGAAAAGTGAGCGTCGGCGAGTGCGAGAAACTACTGCAAATGGAGCACCTGCTCGAAGTGGAAGGACTCGTCGCGAGATTCGACGTGAACCGGGAGGCGCGCACAGGCATACCGGAGGTCGTTCTTGGCGAGGGGAAACTGCCGCGCCACGCGCTCGACATAGTTAAAGAGAGCGTCGGCGAAAAGGGGCACGTCATCGTTACGCGGGTCCCGGCGGAGCTTCTCGGACTGCTTCGCAAGACGGATTTCGAAGTCAGGTGGAACGAAGAGGCGAAGGCGGCGGTCGTCCACGCGAAAGGATACGAGGTAAAAAGAACGGGCGGCAGGGTCGCGATACTTACCGCAGGCACGTCAGACATACCGGTTGCCGAAGAGGCGAGGATAACGGCCGAGGAACTCGGATGCGGGGTTTTCACCGCCTACGACGTCGGCGTCGCGGGAGTCCACCGGATTTTCCCTGCTCTAAAACAGATGTTCGAGGCGAGGGTCGATTGCTACGTCGTAGCGGCAGGGCGCGAAGGCACGCTTCCGACGCTCGTAGCAGGACTCGTGGACGTGCCGGTCATAGGGCTTCCCATCTCGACGGGCTATGGCATAGGTGGAAAAGGCGAGGCCGCCCTTTACTCTATGCTACAGTCCTGCTCGCAGCTGACGGTCGTCAACGTGGATGCCGGATTCGTTGCAGGAGCGTGCGCAGCCCAGATAGCGAACAATGCCGCGAAAGGGAGAAAAAATAAGGTGTGAAAAACTGTAAAATTTTGAAAAGTGAGAATATTACGAAAAGATTTTTTGAGATTTCTATCTATGCACTGCTTTCGTTACATGGTTCATACGGGTTAAAGGCAGGATCGCCGTAGAGAACATATTCAAATGACGTTCCCCAACCTGATTTTTTTGCCGGATACGCTGTAATTCCGAGTGATAAGTTCGTCAAAGAAATAATACGCCATATCTCCGGCAGACCCCAATGCCATATCAAACATAGGATAGCTTCCAGTAAATTGCCCACTCATCATCCTAGTCGATGCGATATATGCTACAGAACCATTATCAATCATTGCATAGGCAAACGAATCGGATTTGGACACTTCGAATAACGGACATGAGGCATAATTATCTATCTGTCCGGTATAACAGGATAATTGGACATTTACGTTGGGGGGGGACAGGCATTATGTCGGTATGGTGAATTGTGTTTCCCTGAGGCGATCCGTGGTCGGCACCCGAAACTACGAAATTGGATATCGCAGGATATTTAGCAAAATCATCGTTTAATGATAATGGCCATATCGACTTTGCTTTAATCGACCCCTCCTCGATATTAAATTCCCCGTTCATCCATAGATTCATCATGGTCTGAATTTCCTCCGGCCAACCCCACTCGGCGTTAAAGCCATTGTATCCAAAGGCGTTGTTGTTCCACTCGTTTTTATTTGCATTCAACTGCGGTGTTGAAGGTGCCGAATTCGTTGCGAGATATTCATTATAGTTCACAATTCTGTCGAAATGCATGCTTAACCCGGAAAGGTTTTTTGCGATAATTCGGCCATGCGCAAGATCCACAGCGATTGCGTTCTTGGGGTAGTTATAACTCCCGTTTGTGCTATCCGCATCGTATCCCTGCCCAGGAACTCCTTTCAGACTCGCATATACGTTGTCGGTTGCAATCTTCTCTTCAAATGCAACAGGGGCGATTGCGGTGTTGCCAAAATAATAAGAAAACGGCAAAGAAACCGAGTCGCCAAGCATCATAAGGAATCTGGGCTTCATGCCTTCCTGCTTCAGTTTGCCTGCGACCGCTTCTATTCCCATATCTATCGTATATGGTGACGGTGCTTTGCTTCCGTTAGCAACAGATATCACAAGCCCGTTTCGGTAAATCGCAAAAAGGGACGCAAAAGATGAAAGATGCGGCGTATAGGGCGTATTGGGGTTTTGGGGAAAATACGACCGCAACCCGTCATTATCGTCCGCATTCGTTACTACAAGGTAGTCCAGCACAATTCCATTGCTCTTCGCAGCGTCGATGGTGTATTCATGCACATCCTGCGGGATTTGCAGGGAAACGTCGGTCCATTCGGCATACGGAAGGTTTCCGACCGCTATAATGTCGCTCGCGTGCCTTGCCCCCAATCTCCACAAGGCCTCGTTTGTAGTTTCGCCGTAAAACAGTATCGGCACATCGAGGATGGCTGCAAGAGGGCCTGCGAGCAGTGCGTTTTCATACGAATCGACCACGATGGCCTTTTTATTGGTTATATTGCTTGATTCGAGGGTGGTTTCATAGAATGTGATTGCCACGCACGATGAAAATTCTGAAACGTCCTCAAAATCCAGTTCTGTGTAATCCAGTTTGTTTTTCTTGAATCCATCTGCATCGTCTTTCCAGACGATGCTTATCATTGTGCCACGGGTTTTGAGCAGGGGGGCGATTATGGGCACTCCTTCGTAATCCATCTCATCTGTCAAACAAATGGCGTTTCCTTCGATATTGTAGGGATAAAGAGCATAAGAATCTGGACAGGTGATATCACAGGTCGTGATATTACCAACATCGCCGGGCGTGGATGAAACAGGTTCATGCGGAGATGAAACCGCGGATGGGTCTGAGTTACCTATGCACCCAGACATGCTCAGCACTGAAAATAGAATGATGAAAAGAAAAAGTGGCTTTGCATGCCGCAATGATCTCCCTCTTGGTGCCCAATGATGTTCGGGTTTATTTAGCTTTGGTCTTCAAGGGATGTTATATGGACGATTTCATCAACCCAGCATGCCGGTGCGGATGCGATTTTATAACCAGCCGCCCATACTTCCACCTGTCCATATACGAGCTGCCCTATTGCTTCTTCGCCAGTGCATACTGTGGAATACGACTCACTATTTTGAACTTCCCAATCCAGACCAACACCTATTGACTCTAGAACATTTACGACCATTAGGTGACGAAATATATCAATCGTACCCTCGGGAAGTACTGCGATGACACCAACAGATATGGGGTCTCCATCACTAGTAATCCCGAGTTCCTCTGGGTCCACAGTTACTGTGAGAAATCCTGTTTCTAGTGAAATCTCTGGGCCCCCGGGCACTACTGAATAAAGTGGTGTCTGGCTTTCGGGAATGAACACTATCCCTGTGTATCCCGCACTCGCTGTTGGCACAATCGCCATCATGCTTACGAGCAGCATCATGGATGCCGCCGCTATAGTCAATCCTTTATTCATGTTTTACCTCCTTTTGACCAGCCGTTTTCCGCATAATCATCTTTCGGCAGGTCATGAATAATGGTATTGACAACACACACACACATAAACATTTCGCTGGATTCGTGGCGGTTTGTCGAAAAATCATCG
The DNA here is from genome assembly GCA_002838935.1 of Thermoplasmata archaeon HGW-Thermoplasmata-1. Lineage (GTDB taxonomy): Archaea > Thermoplasmatota > E2. The sequence goes on from PGXE01000032.1 coordinate 5,322, forward strand.
CGATGTTTTTTGCCTATATGCAAAGGCGGTAATGTTTAAGGTAAAAGGCACGAAAGCAATAAATTTTGAGAAGACTGAAAAGATAATTATGCCGAACCCTCATTGCAGGGTTCATACGGATTGAATCCGGGGTCCCCATAGAGCATGTATTCGAGCTTCACTACGACCTGGATGTTGTTGTTGCCCGCGGTCACGGACTCGTCACTCGGAATGTTTGGGTCTGCGTAAACCCTCGCCTTGGCGTTCTGGATCGCCTCTCCGACAGTGAAGTCATTCTTTATGAGTTCCTCGTAGAAGTAGTAAGCCATCTCGCCTGAAGTTCCGGTGGTTTGCCCGGTCATGGGGCTGCTTGAGGGTATCGTTCCCATCGTGGTCCTCATGGCGGCGACGTATGCGCCCGCGCCCTTCTCCATCATCATATAGGTGTAGGAATCCTCCTTTGTCACCGCGCGGTCGGATTTGTGGTTGTCTATCTGGCCCGTCATGCAGCTTATCTGGAAGTTGACGTTAGGCGGCATCTCGACGAGCTGGTCGTAGCCGACGGAATTTCCCTGCGGGCAGCCGTGGTCTGCCCCCGCGATTATGAAATTCGACATCGCGAATAGCTCCGCGAGCACGGTTCCGGACGGCCAAGCTATACCGCTTACGGGCAAGCCAAGGTGTCCTACTGCCGAACCTTCCTGCGCGTTGAATCCGCCTTCGTTAAAGAGCATGAGCCACCCCTCAACCTCTTCTGGGGCTCCGAATTCGGCTGCAGTCGAGCAGTAGGCGAGAGCGTTGTTGTTCCACTCTTCAAGGTCTAGCGCGGGGGTTGCGGGGGAAGGTGCAACGGGATTTGCGAGAAGGGTGGTGTAGTCCACCATCGTGTAGAAGTAATCTGTCAGAGCGCCGAGGGTTCTTGCGATGACCCTGCCGTTTGCAAGCTCGATGGTGAGCGCCGCCTCGGGGTAGCCCTCTTCGGTCTTGGTCTGGTTGTAGTTCGGGTTCTGCTCTTCGAGATCCGCATAAACGTTGTCTGTCGGTATCTGCCCGAGGTCCTCGTAGCTCTCAATCCAGTAGTAGACGAACGGAAGCGAGACCGAGTCGCCGAGCATGAGTAGATGCGTCGGGGTCATCCCCGCAGCCTTGAGGCTGTCCGCTGTTGCCTGGATGGACTTGTCTATTTTTTCCGGCACTGGCTCGACTGTGAGCGTTATGCCGTCGTGCATTGCCGCGAACATGGAGCCGAAGCAGGAGAGGTGCGGGGTGTAGGGGCTCTTGTTGTTGTCCGGGTAGTAGCACTCTATTCCCTCGTCGTCGTAGGGGTTGACGACGCTGATGTATCCGAGGTTGACGCCGGCGCCAGATGCCGCATCAATCGTCTCTTCGAGTATCGCATCCCGTGAATCGAGGTGTTTTGCGCCTTCATAGAGGTCGCCGGGCAGCGCGCCCGCAACAATGACGTTCTCTGCGGATGTCGCGCCAATGAGATAGAGCGCTTCATCAGTGGTCTCGCCGTAGACGAGTATGGACGCGTCGAGAAGCCATGCGAGGGTTCCTACCGAAAGCGCGGTTTCATAACCGTCGACGACTATCGCTCGCGGAGTCGTGCAGCCGCAGCTTTCTGTGACCTCGACCTCGCTTTCGCAGCTGTTAGAGCATCCGCCGCAGCCGCTGCATGCCGTGACCTTCCCTTCCACTTTGGCTATGCCGCCGGGATACTGTTCTTTTAGGGTGGCGTGCGCGAGCGCGAGCTGGGACGAGAAGAGCGATAGGTCGCTGAACGTTACGCTGTTAAACGTCTGCCCCTCGGGCGCGACATCAAGCGCCACGCGGACAAGGTAGTTCTTGTAGAGCGGCGCGTAGAGCGGGACCGCGTCGTAGTTCTCGCCTGTGAAAAGCACGTTATCTGTAAGCTCGGCCATTTTTTCGATGGCGTAGGTCTCCGGTTCCAAGACGAGCGCGCCGGTCGAATCGCTGTTGCTGCCTATGCATCCCGCCATCGATGCGGCAAGGAAGAGGCATGTCAGTGCAAAAACAAGGTATTTTTTTATCATCATTATTCCTCCATCTGTTTCTGTGACTATATCTATTATAATACCGATTTTGGCATTATCTGATTTTCCCAAAACCGCTGTTCGTTTAAAAGGATTGTTGCACATTAATACAATTTATACATCAATGCAACTTATAAGAGACGAAGGAGTATGGTGAGAAGATAAGTCAATAGGACAACAATCCTAATTGGTTCCTTCATTGCAGGGTTCATACGGGTTGAAGGCTGGGTCGCCGTAAAGCTGGTATTCGAAAACCGTTAACGCGACACGGTTCGTGTTTCCGTGCGCTACCGTTTCGTCCGTCGGGATATCGCTCGCTTCAAGACGCGCCTTCGCATTCTGTAACGCCTCTCCGACAGTGCAGTCGTTCTTTACGAGTTCCTCGAAGAAGAAGAACGAAAGCTCGCCAGCGTTGCCGGTGTGTACCCCTGCAGACGGAATGCTTGGAGGGGCGGTCATGATAGAGGGGCGCATCGCGGCGACGAAGGTTGCGACTCCATTTTCCAGCATCGAATACGCGAACGAATCCTTCTTCGTGACAGAGAATCCTTCAGTGGTCTCGTAGTTGTCTATCATGCCGGTCAGGCACGAGACCTGGAAGTTCACGTTTGGCGGCATCCGCAAAAGCTGGTCGTAGCTCACGCTGTTGCCTTGCGGGCTGCCGTGATCCGGCCCCGCTATTATGAAGTTGCTTCTAGTGAATTCGGGCGCGATGAGTTCCCCGGCATTGCCGACGCCTGCCGCACTCGTATGGCCGTATGCAGTCAACTCCTGCGAATTGAATTTTCCTGCAACGAAGAATTGCGCGAAATGGCCGTCCATCTGCTCGGGCGCGCCGAATTCCGCGAGTGTCGCGCAGTAGGAGAGCGCGTTGTTGTTCCACTCATATCCGCCAATCTGGCCCACGAGTGCCGCCGGCGGGACGAACGGGAGGGGCGTTTCGGGGGCGGCTTTCGCATCAAGCAGTTTCCCGTAGTCGACGATGCGGTAGAAGTAGTCGCTGAGATCCGAAAGCTCCCTTGCCACGATTCGGCCGTTGGCGAGTTCGACAGTCAACGCCTCCTTTGGGAAGCCTTGAGCCGCATTCGACTGGTTGTATTCGGGCATCCTGTTCTCGAGGTCAGCATAGACGTTGTCGGTCGGAACTTTGCCTATCGGGCCCCAAAGATATCCCACTCCGGGCACCTGCGAGACCGTGTTCTCACCCTCGTATCCCTCTATCCAGTAATAGACGAACGGCAGCGATATCGAGTCACCCAGCATAAGCAGGTACTCCGGCTCCATCCCTTTTGCCTTCAGCCTATCGGCAACGTCCTGTATTGCCCAGTCTATCTCTTTTGGAACGGCATCGACGGCAAGCGTTACTCCGCCGCGAAACGCCGAAAACATGGGACCAAAGCATGAGAGACGCGGGGTGTATGGGCTCTTCGAGTTGCCCGGATAGTAGGCTCCAAGCTCCTCGCCGTCGTTCGCATTCACGACCGTTATGTATGATATGTTATACCCTGCCTGCGCCGCAAGCGAGAGGGTGTTATCGAGTATCAATTCCGAATCCCTCATCCTTACCGTGCCTCCCGTCAGGTTGCAGAGCGTGGTGTTGTCCGCATAAAGGTTTTCGGGAAGATCGCCTGCAAGAATGACGTTTTCGGTCGAGGCGGCGCCCACCGCTTTCAGGGCATCCGCAGTCGTCTCGCCGTAGAAGAGTATGGGCGCATCCAGTATCGTTGCCATCGTGCTTACCCTTATCGCGGTCTCATAGCAGTCCACCACTATCGCAAATGGCGGATTGATGTCGCGCATCTCGGTCTCGTCCTGTTCGCTTGTGAGCGACGCATCGGAATATAAAAAGGAGCCGTAATCGTCCGCACCGTCCGCACCGTCCGAATCGCCTTGCGTTTCGTCCGTGGTCGCAACAGGCATTACCGCATCGACGAAAAATCCCCGCAGCCACGTCGAATCGATGCGGCTTGCATTGTAATACTCTGTCGCCAGTCTTGATGAGAACGACGAGATGTCGGCAAACTCCATCCCGACGAACTTTCGCGTTGCGGGAGCGTTCCCAAGCGCCACCCACACGCCGTGGTTGCGGAATAAGGGGGCGAAGAGCGGAACCGCTTCGTAGGCTTCCTGCGGCAAAAGCACGTTCCCGGCTGATGGCGCAATCTTGACCTCCTGCGCCTTCGGTGTCGACTTGTCCTTGTATGGCATGAATATGCATCCGGAGAACGAGGCCGCCAAAAAGAGCATTGCAACCGCTGCGGCTACGATTCCGACTGTTGCTGTTTTCATTTAGTCACCCCTTGATCTCATCTGATGGCTGAAGCGCTTTGTGATTATAAATAAAGATTGGATATGTTATTGAGATGTTTTATAAAATGGGTAGAGAGATGGGTGCGTCACTAGCCTGTCGGCAACACCTTTCTGACCACGTCGAGCAGGCTCCCGTCGCGGAACTCTATTAGCGCCACCACGTCGTCGCCTAGCTTTGGCTTCTTGGGCACAGCGCCCGCAAGCCTTATCGCCTCTTCGTAGAGCTCTTCGATGGCCCTTATCGGCAATGCGGAATCCTTGAATCTCTCGATTAGGTCTTTTCTGCGGGGATTTATCGCTATGCCGCGTTCGGTGACTATGACGTCCACGGTTTCGCCGGGCGCGCTGACGGTGGTGACGCGGTCGACTATTATCGGGAGACGCCCGCGCATGAGGGGCGCAGCGATGAAGGTTATGCCGCTTCCGGCAGCCACGTCCTGATGGCCGCCTATGCCGTGGAGCAAAATGCCGTCAGAGTGGGTGTTCACGTTCACGTTGAAATCAAGGTCTATCTCGGTCGCGCCGAGAAACGCGAAGTCGAGCTTGTTGACCGCGCAGCCTTTCGAGTGGATGTTCGCGTAGTGGCCGGGGCTTATCTCGACATCGTTCACGTTCTCGCGAAGCGAGCGTATGGCTTCAAGGTCGAACGCCTGCCCATCCAGCAACTTGCCGACGAGACCTTCTTCGAGAAGGTCTACCAGGAACTTCGTCACGCCGCCCATCGCCCAACTCGCCTTCACGCCGGTCTTTCGCATGAGGTCGCCGAGGAACTTCGTGACGGCAAGGCTTATGCCGCCCGCGCCGGCCTGGAAGCTAAAACCGTTCTCGAACCTTCCCGACTGCCTTATGAACTCGACGATGTGGTTTGCGATGAGAAGGCGCGCAGGGCTTTTCGTTATCTTCATCGTGCCCGAAACTATTCCTTCCGGGTCGCCAATCGAGTCGACCTTTACGATATAATCGACGTTTCCCTGCTCTATCGTCATCGGGGTGCAGGGATAGGAGACAAGGTTGTCCGTTATCATCACGACGCAGTCTGCAAAGCGCGAGTCGTGGACCGAAAATCCGAGCGGGCCGCAGGCCGAGGGACCGTAGAGGCCGTTCGCGTTGCCGTAGTCGTCGCAGCAGGGGGCGCCGATAAAAGCCAAGTCTATCTTCACGTCGCCGTCCTCTATAGCGCGGGCGCGTCCGCCGTGGGAGCGAAGCACGGCGGGCTCCGCGAGCTTTTCGCCGGTGCTTACGTATGCGCCTATCGGGCCGTTCATCGAGCCCTCTATCCGGTTCACGGTGCCCTTTTTTATATGCTCCACGACCGGCTCGTGCACCGGGAACATTGCGGAAGGGAATATCCGCAAGTCCTTTAGCCCAAGCCCTTCGCAGGCATCAAGCACCATGTTCAGCACCTTGTCGCCGTTGCGGAAGTGGTGGTGGAAACTTATAGTCATTCCGTCGGAAAGACCGGATTTTCGTATCGCATCTTCGAGGGATGCACAAAGCTTGGATTCCTCGCGGGTGTGGGTTCGCAAGCGCGGGGCGTGCTTTCGGCCATCCGGCTTGCTTGTGAACGCGCCGCCAAAGGGTCGGTAGCGTTTTCCGTCTATCACGGTCGGGACCATGCGGCCTGCCGCGTTCATGACCCATTCGCCTGATTCGGCCATCCTATTCGCCTCCGGCATCCGCCTTTTTGCCGCTCGCTTTCGGCTCTTCCTCGATGCGCTTTATCTCGAGCCCGGTCCTTTTTGCTATCGCGATTATCCGCCCGGCCCTTGCCGCTACCGGCGCGTCTATCATCTTGCTTCCAAGCGCTATGACTCCCGAACCTTTCGCCTTCGCCTCGCCTATCGCGTCCATCACCCTCAGCGCGTAGTCTATTTCCTCTGGCGAAGGATTGAAGACCTCGTGCATCAATCCTATCTGGCGCGGGTTTATCGCGCCCTTGCCGTCGAAGCCGAGCGACTTTATCTTCCGCGTTTCCGCAAGCAGCGCATCGCAGTCCTCGACGTCTGCAAAAACCGTGTCCGACACCTGTATGCCTGCCGCCTTCGCCGCGACGACTATCGTGCATCTGGGGAACAAAAGCTCATCGCCCTCGCGGCTGCGCTCGGCGCCTATGTCTCGCGTGTAGTCCTCCGCGCCAAAGGCCATGACGACGTGGCGTTTCGGGGCCGCCTTCGCGATATCTTTCGCCTTTAGCACGCCCTTTGCGGTCTCTATTATGGACATTATCTTAGTCGAATGGTCTTCGAGACCCCGGAAGCTTTCCGCCTCGCCCATCGTCTTGCAGGCATCCTTCAGGTCATCGTCGTCCTCGACCTTCGGGATGGTCAATCCGTGCGGCGCAGCCTGCAGCACCTGCGTCACGTCCTCCCTGCCGCAGACGGAAAACGGGTTTATCCGAACGAAAAGCTCGCTGAAACCGAAGTCGAGAAACGCAAGCGCGTGCTTTACCAGAAAACGCGCCGCATCCTTTTCCGCAGGCGAGACCGCGTCTTCGAGGTCCAAAAGCAGGCAGTCCGCGCCGTAGACGCCTGCGCTGTTCATCATGCGGGGGCTGTTGCCCGGAATGTAGAGCCTGCTTCTTCGCAGGTGGTTTTTTTCGGTCTTGAAACGGGTCGGGGCATCGACTGTGCGGACCGCGGCGATACGCATTCTGCCTTCGTCGTTTGTCGCGCGGTGTATCGCGCATTCGAGCCTTGCCAAAATGACGTAATCAAGCGCGTCCTTGCCGTTTATCTCGACCTTCGCGCACTTCACGCCGAGTTTCTTTAGCAGCTTTTCGCATATCGCACTAACGTGCTCATCGAACATCCATGCGGTCTTGCCAAGGTATTTTATCCAGATGGCTTTTGCCTCATTCGGCCCGACAGCCACGATGCAGTCGTCCTTCTCCTCGCTTCCGGCACACGCCCTGTTCAATATCTCGACGCTCAATCGAAGCCCCCCTACAGGCCGCGCTGGGCCTTGAGTATCTCGAAGTCTATGAAATCGCAGTGGTGGACGAGAACCGCGGCCGGCGTGCGCTTCACGCATTCGCCTTCCGTGGAGTGCGAAGCTATGATGTGGACGAGTTCGTGCGGGAGTCCCATCTCCATCGCAAGCCCCGCGCCCGAAACCGGGTGGCGGACGAGCTTGCCGAATTTCGACTTCACGCCCTTGCCGTCCTTGTTGAGTTCGAACTCGACGCACTTGCCTACGTCGTGAAGCAAAGCGCCGGCAATAACCATGTCCATGTCGAGGTCACCTCTCCCGCCTGCGACCGCGATGGCTGCGTCAGTCACCCTTCGAACGTGGGCGGAAAACGGCCCCGAATCCTCGACCAGAAGCGTGAAGGGCATTCCGTCGAAGTTTTTCCAGCCGCCTCTCTTGAGGGCTTCAAGCCACGTTTCGACGACTTTCTTCCTTAGCTCTTCGTCCTTTATCTTTCCTATCTGCGGAAATTCGCCCAGGATATACTCCACCAATGCCATGATATCTTTCTCCCCGTGAGAATGATTGGCCAATTATACAAGGTGGGAATATAAGGTTTGGGGAAAAGGAAAATAAAAAATCTGATTGGGTTGTAGTTATCTACAATCTGCTGTGTGGCACGATTGTCTTTTTCAGGTATTTCATTTAAATAGTTTATAAATGATCATCTGATTCTCATATATAAAGACCGGCCATATTTCTC
>PGXE01000033.1 GCA_002838935.1 Thermoplasmata archaeon HGW-Thermoplasmata-1
ATTGTCTTTTTCAGGTATTTCATTTAAATAGTTTATAAATGATCATCTGATTCTCATATATAAAGACCGGCCATATTTCTCGAATCATGCCACACAGCACTACAATCCAAAACTATTTACCCCGCCTTCTGTAAATCCAAAACTATTTACCCCGCTATCCGTAATTATATATTGTGTTGATATCATTGATTGCTATTATTGCAATTCATACAATATCGGGGAGGACGATTTCATGCTAAAAAAGGCCATGCACTGGGAATCGACGGAAGAAAAAGAGGATAAAAAGGTTCGATGCCTCCTCTGCGCCCACAACTGCGTGATAGCTCCGGGAAAGTGCGGGATATGCGGGGTGCGCGAGAACCGGGACGGCGAGTTGTATTCCCTAATCTACGGCCTCGCGAGTTCTGTGGGTGTCGACCCCATCGAGAAGAAGCCGCTGTTCCACTTCCATCCGGGCAGCAGGGTCCTGTCGTTTGGCACCGCGGGCTGCAACTTTCGCTGCCCCCACTGCCAGAACTGGGAGATAAGCCAGTGCGGACCCGAAGAGCTGAGGTTGCAGGAGATAATGCCCGCCGAAGCCGTCGAGATGGCAAAACGCCACCGCTGCGAAGGGATGGCCTGGACCTACAACGAGCCTGCGATATGGCACGAATACGCCCTCGACTCGATGAAGCTCGCAAAAGAGGCTGGGCTCTACACGGTTTACGTCACTAACGGCTACATCAACGAAAAGCCGTTGCGGGAGATTGCGCCCTACCTCGATGCCGCGAACGTGGACGTGAAGGGCTTTTCCGACGAATTCTATAAAGAAATAGCTGGCGCAAGGCTCATGCCTGTTCTAAAGACCTGCAAATTGATGAAGGAACTCAACATCCACCTTGAGGTGACCTACCTCGTAATTCCGACAAAGAACGATTCGGCAGACGAGATGCGCCGCTTCTGCGAGTGGGTCGCTAACGAGCTTGGAACGGAAGTGCCGGTTCACTTCAGCGCGTTCCACCCCGATTACAAACTCGCATCGCTTCCGATCACGCCATCCGGGAAGCTAAAAGAGGCGCATGAGATTGGAAGGGCGGCAGGACTCAAATATCTCTATCTCGGCAACGCGGCGCTGCGCGGCTTCGGGGATACGGTCTGCCCTAAGTGCGGCAACACCCTGATAGAGCGAAGTGGTTTTTCAGTGCGGGTACTTGGCGGCATCAAAAACGGCAGGTGCCTCGCATGCAACCGCCGCATACCTGTAATCGGCGTGTGAAAATGAAACGAAAAAGCGACTCTGGCCGAATTCAGAAACGTATTTAAGATGTGACCCAATTCTTTTAATTCGCCCTACGCGACATAGATTACAGGGACCAACGGGGGAAACGAAATGGCTGAAGAGAACACCGTCCTGATAGGAAACAAACCGCCGATGAGTTACGTGCTCGCAGTGATATCGCAGTTTAACAGCGGCTCGAACGAGATAACGATAAAAGCCCGCGGGCGCGCAATAAGCAGGGCTGTCGACGTGGCGGAGATTGTGCGCAACAGGTTCGTGAGTGATGCCCGCCTCGGCGGCATAAAGATAGCGACCGAACAGGTTCACAACGAGGAGGGGCGGCAGTCCAACGTCTCCAGCATAGAGATATCCCTTGTGAAGTGAGAACGCCACGGCAACCTTTTTTACGTTTCTTTCCATTCACCCGCGATGAGTTCAGGCTATTCCTTGATAACCCACACCGCCGACGTGGGCCTCGAAGCGTGGGGCCCTTCGCTTTCGGATGCCTTTGCGCAGGCGGCACGCGGCATGTTCGACATCATCACGGACAGTTCGAAGATAGCGCCTGCCGTCAAGCGGGAATTTTCTCTTGCCGCAGAAAACCCCGAAGAGCTTCTTGTGGATTTCCTCAACAGGCTGCTGTTCTACAACGGCGCCGAATTCCTCGTATTCGGCAGATTCGATATCGATGTCGACGCGGACGGGCGTAGCCTGCAAGCGAGCGTATGGGGCGAGGAGTACGACCGGAGCAGACACGGATACGGGGCCGAGATAAAAGCGGTGACTTACCACCTGCTGAATGTCTGCAAACCTTTAAATGGCAAAAACGCCAAGGTATCGGTGCTCTTCGACGTTTGATGCCCAAATTGCGCCACGCGGGCTGCAAAACGGGCCAATATGGGGATTTCAACTGATTTGGGAGGCCAAGATATGTGGAACGGACCTCTGGAAAAGATAGACGATTACAGGTTCAGGATACCCAGAAGCTACAGGGGTGAGAGCGGCAGCCTTAAGATGCGCGCCGACGGCATCATCTACGCCGACGAAACCATGCTCGAACAACTCAAAAACGACAACGCACCCGAGCAGGTGGCGAACGTCACGACTCTGCCCGGCCTGGTCGGCAACTCGCTTGCGATGCCCGACATCCACTGGGGATACGGCTTTCCGATTGGCGGAGTCGCCGCTACGGATGCCGAAGAGGGGGTCATCAGCCCGGGCGGCGTCGGGTTCGACATAAACTGCGGGGTGCGGCTGCTTCGCACGAACCTGCATGCGTCCGACCTGACTCCGGCCCGGATAAAAGAAATAATAGATGCGATGTTCGTGAATGTGCCTTCAGGTCTTGGCTCGAAGGGGCGGGTCAGGCTGGAATGGAACGGCCTTGAAGAGGTTCTGCGGCGTGGTGCCGCGTGGGCTGTCGAGTCGGGCTACGGCAGGAAAGAAGACCTTGCGTGCACCGAGGAAAACGGCTGTATGGAATCTGCGGAGCCTTCGAAAGTCAGCGCGGACGCGAAGAAACGCGGTGCGCCCCAGCTAGGATCTCTTGGCGCGGGCAACCACTTCCTCGAATTGCAGACTGTCGACGAAATAATGGACCCGCGTGCCGCAAAGATCTTTGGCGTTGACGAGCCGGGGCAGATAATGGTGATGATACACACCGGCAGCAGGGGATGCGGCCACCAGATATGCACCGACCACCTCAAGATATTCGAGCGCGCGGTCGACAAGTACGGCATAAAGCTCCCGGACCGCCAGCTAGCCTGCGCGCCCGTCGATTCGAAGGAGGCGCAGGACTACTTCTCGGCGATGGCCTGCGGCGTCAACTTCGCGTTCGCGAACAGGCAGATGATAACCCACTGGGTGCGCGAGTCGTTCGAAGAGGTCTTTCGCAGGCCAGCGGGCGACATGGGGCTGGACGTGGTCTACGACGTATGCCACAACATCGCAAAGCTCGAGGAGCACGTTTTCGAAGGCAATAAGCGCAAGGTCTACGTGCACCGCAAGGGCGCGACGAGGGCTTTCGGGCCAGATCGTAGCGAGGTGCCTGCAAGATACCGCGACGTTGGGCAGCCGGTCATAATCCCGGGCGATATGGGAACCTGCAGCTACCTGCTCAAGGGAACGGAAAAGGCGATGGCCGAGTCCTGGGGCTCGACCTGCCACGGCGCCGGAAGAACGATGAGCCGCCACGAGGCGATGCGGCGCTGGAGCGGAGATTCGGTTGTAAGCGACCTGCGAAAAAAAGGCATCTACGTACACGCTGCCGACATAAAGGTGGCTGCCGAGGAATCGCCTAATGCATACAAAGACGTCAACAGTGTGGTGAACATAACCCACGGTGCCGGCATAAGCATGAAGGTGGCAAGGATGAAGCCGCTAGGGGTCGTAAAAGGATAGCAATAAATCATAAAGATTAGTGATAGAACATAACTTAAATTACTGAATAAAATATTAAAGGGAAATGTTGTGAAAATGGAGGGCGTTTAGAGTTTGCCCTTTTCCCTCTTGTTTATGAGGCTCTTCGCCTGCTCCTTCCACTTCTCCCTTGCGGGACGGTTTCCGAAGTGGCCGCCTGCCGCCATCTTTTCGAGTTCGAGCGGCCTGTGGTTTAGCAGATCTTCGTAGGTCTTTACGCCTGCCTCGTTTAGCCTCTTCTCGTACTCCGGGCCGATCCCATTTATGAGTTTGAGGTCATCGGGCTTTTGCGCCTTCGTTCTTGCGACCGGCGGTGCCGCCGCCTCGCGTCCCCTCTTGAGGTATGGAAGTCCGGTTCTTGCGTTCACTCCGACGAGGTAACCATCCGGCTTTACCGAAGGTTCCCCGCTCTTTGGCAGGCGCTTGCTGAAGAAGTATATCCTCTGTAATCTGTTGTTGTGCGAGAGGCGAACCTCATGAGTATACAGCGTATAGCCGTTGTGGACGAATGGGGTCGGACCTGCGGCCGGTTTTTTCACTTCACGCTCTGGCGCAGGCGCTTTCGCTTCGTGCTTTGGCGCAACCGTTTTACGTTCCCTCTTAGGAGCAGCCTGCACGGCTTCGGGGCCGCGGACGACTATCCTGCTCGTTTCCGGTAAACGGACCATGTGCAGGGATGTCGGCTTTAGCGGCCTTTTCTCAACCACAAAAAGACTGCAGTCCGTAGCGCCTATCAGCAGTTTATACCGCCCTTTGCTCACGATTTTGCTTTCCTTTATACCCTCCCCCGCAAGGAAAGAGGATATCATCTCGCTTGCCCATTTTGGCACTGTGTTGTCTTCGCTCATTTTATTCTCCCCTATAGCATTTGATTTTTATAGTATTTATAATTTTCCTATATGTCTCGCAGAGCCTGATTGAAACCGCCACGGCGCGCCCCGGGGCTTTTTACGTAAAACGTCAACCTTAAATATTAAAAAACTTATATAACGGGCAGAAAATCAGACAGCAGGATGCGGTATCTATGGAGGAGAAACACATTATCAGAACGGAAAGGCGCGTTGTCGGCATCGAAGGGCTTGCTGAACTGAAGAAGAATCTTCAGAACGTGGCAGGCGAAATAGACAGCGTCCGCAGGGATGCTTATGCGGAGGCGAAGAACCTCGAGAAAATACGCGGTATGCTCAACGTGGATTACCTCGACAACATACTCGTCGTCATCGAGAGTTTTGAAGAGCGCATGCTGAAAATAGAGCAGGAGGCGATTGACGCCATAGGCGCCGCCGACCGGTATCGCATGAGTCTTGAGGCAGAGCAGGGAAGGCTATCCAAACTCTGGGAAGCCTACAAAAAGCAGGAGGACGAACTCCGCAACAAGGAAACGCTCCTTGCGAAACTCGAAGAGGTGATCTACGGAAGAGAACTCAAGGAGAAAGAACTAATGGAAGAACTCAAGAGCCTGCGCGGTCTTGAGGAATACCGGCTCCATGCCGCAAACCTCGAATCCGAGGTCAAGGAACTCGAATCGCAGCTTTACGACGCAAATGGACACGTAAAGGAACTCGAGACCGAGATAGAACATCTACGCAAGCTGACGACATACAAAGAAAAATACGAAGTGCTTTCGGAAGAGATTGCGACGCTCGAGCACGAGGTCGAATCCGGCAGGGAGACCGAACGCGAACTGCAAAAGGAACTCAGGGAACTGCGCGAATACATACCCTACAAGGAGATGGCGCAAGAACTCGAGGCGAAGGTCGCGGAACTCGAGCCGCTTGCGGGATTTGCGCACTATAAGGAACTCTACGAAGAGTCCTCGGCCAATTACAACGAAACGCAGGAGAGGATGGCAAAGCTCTACAAGGTCTACGAGGACAACGACGCCGAGCTTCGCGAAACGAAAAAGGACCTCGACGGATGGAAGATGTGGTTTGACGAGAACTACGAATTCTTCAGGAAGATATGCGAAGCTACCTCCGCAAGGAAGCGCATGCAGGAACGCGTTGGAGAAAAACACTTTGCCAAACGCATCATACTGCACGAATAAAATTTCTTAATATCTTTATCAACCTGTTACGGAGGGCTATCTGTGGGATTAAATATCGGGAACCTCAGGCAATGGTATCGTGCGGCATTCGGCTATTTCGGCGGACCGTGCACGCGGCACGAAGTGTTCAGAAAATGGTCACCAAAGATGCTTTACCTGGGGCTCGGCGCATTCTTCTTGCTGGCGGCCGTGGTTTTCGGCACGATAAACGTAGATCTCGCAATAGCCGAGATTCATTACATTCTCAACGCAGCGATATTTGCAGGGCTCGTCCTCATCTCGGTCGGACTGCTTGCTTACGCGGCAACCCCGGTCTGGACCTACGGCCTGATGCTTGCCGGAGTTTTCGTTCTAAGCGCGATAGCGGGCGGTGCCGGCAGGATAGATCCCGACAACGCCGAACTGCTTAAGCTCGCCTGGATAAACAGGACCGGCTATGGCGCCATGGCTGGCATTCTTGGATTTGTCCTTGGCGGGGTGTTCGTCTGGCGTGCCTACGTATCCGACCGCCATTCGTCGCGGGTCTTCAGGGGAATCGCGCCGCTCTCGATAGCCGCTTTCATATACTGGCTTACGCCGCTAATAGCAATCTCGAAAATTACAGGTGCGGGGATTGCCGAAAGCCGCGGGGGATATATCGCATCCGCAACGCTTGCGATACTCTCGCTCATCTTCCTGCTGTGGTATCTGCTTTCAAGAAAGGCGTGGGTCATCTGCCGAAAGAGCCATCCTGACATCGTATACGAAACTGACGCGGAAAATACTATCGGCCTCGCCATCAAGGAAAAGATTCTTGCGGCTTTCAAAAGAACGACTGCGCGTGGCAGCGTCAAATCCGTTGCCAAGGAGCAGACGAGTTACGAGGTGGTGGAAAAGCGGGCGACCCGGAAAAAAGCCGGGATGCTGGCGTCGATTCTCGAAAAGAAAGCGGCCTACGCTCAAAGGGTTAAAGAGGCGCGTTCGCAACCGAACGAAGCCGTTGTCGAGAAGGGCCCCGCTTATGAAGAAGATGCGGCCGAAGTGCGTGATTTAGAAATCGAGGCGGTAGGGGCTCCATCCGGTCCGGTCTGTCCTGTCTGCAAACTTGAAGCGACCCGCGTTTCGGCATCCTGCCCGAATTGCGGCTACGAAGGATATCTTCTCAAGTGCGACCGGTGCGAAGATTACGTCATAGCTTGCACGGACTGCGGAACGACGAACCTGTCGAAGCACGGCAGGTGCCGCAGCTGCTACGTCATGTTCAGCGGACACGATATAAACTGCCCGCAGTGCAAAAAATCGTACGAACTAAAGAAGTGGATAAAAGAGAAAAAGAGCGATTCGTGAACCGCAAGCGGCAACGGAGATTGTCTGCCTTTTTATTTTCCATAAATAGTTTGATATAGTGTATCTGCCTTTATCTGCCGATGATGCGGCGCTTTACCTTGCTTGTGGCGGCAATGGCGATTATTGCGTATTCAATTCCATGCACACAGGGAACACCAGCGGGGGACGACGATATCGTCATCGTGCTGATGGGCGACGTGGCGCTAAACGGCGGGATTGCAAAAGCGTATCGAGTCCGAAGGGGCATCTTATCCGTTCGCAAGGATGATGCCGCATCTTGAGGATGCCGCTGCCGTTTTCGCAAACCTCGAAACACCGCTTTCGAGTGAAGGTTCTCCTGAAGATGGTAAATACTGCACTTTTCGAAGCGACCCGAAAAACGTGGAGTGTCTCGTTTCTGCGGGCATAGTTTGCGTCTCTTTTGCAAACAACCACAGTCTCGACTACGGACCGCTTGCTTTTTCCATAAAAACTTGCGGCTCCGGCGCGGCGATGTCAGGGAGTTTTATCTTTGAAAGCTCGGCGTCGAAGTGGTGGTTCACGCCTTTTATGTAAAGGATATCGGGGACGAGCGGGCGGTCGAGCTTTCTTTGCGTCTTGGGGGAGATCTGCGCCGATTCCGCAAGTTCCGCGCCCGCCTGAACCAGAAGCCGCCGGTAGGCCGATACGAAGGGTTTTGCTATCGGCAAACCGGACGTCAAAAGCGGTCCTGCCCCGCGGTATATCTCGGCCACGACCTCGGAGTGCATGTTTCTTGCCATCCTCTTGAAATAATGGCTCAACACCTGGAAATGGGCGATTTCGGGAAAGCCCGCATTCGACATCACGGCGATGCGCGGATATTTTGCGATCCTCGCGCCGTGCCTGCATTCCCCGGACTCATCCTTCGAGAAATGGCAATCGACAAGTGGTATGAGGCGGTCGATGAAGGTCTTCATCAGGCCGGAGACATTGTCGACGTATAGCGGCGATGCGAAAACGGCGATATCTGCAGACGAGAACTTCGACAAAAGCTCCCCCATGTCGTCTTTTATGCAGCATGCGCCCGGAGTCTTGAACCAACAGTCGAAACACCCAATGCAGTGACGTATATTCTTCTTCGACAGGAATACGTTCTCCACCTCAGCACCGGCACCGGCGGCACCCTCAAGCAGCGGCTCTGCCATGAAATGCGTAGCGCTTTGCTCTGCCTTCGGGCTTGCGTTGAAAACGATTATTCTCAATTATTGCGCCCCCTTAACTTGTCCATAGAGGTATCTGCCGCATCATACTAACCTTTGTCTGTCTTTGCCGGGAAAAAGCCATGGTAATCCGCGAAATATGGCCGCAAAACAAAATTTATAAATACTTTGGAAACATATTATATTCGGAGGTAATTTATTGACGACAACGGAATGGATATATGAAAATATCTGGCTTTTTATAGGCATACTGGTCTTCGTCATTATATTCATGCTTATAGTGTGGGGTATGACGAGACAGATAACGCGCAGGGCCGAAGCACGGGCCATGGTGGACTCCAAAAAGCTCGCAGTAATAGGCGCCGAGAACAGGATACACATGATAAAACAGATACAATCTTTGCTCCCCGAAGATTCAGGCGTGGACGACATACGCCAAAAACTCTCGGGCGTCACAAAACAGCTTGCGACAAGGACTGTCGAGGCCGAGTTGAGAACGCAGATGCTCGAAGCGGAGGCAGAACTCAAGAGGCTTGACGCCGTGATAGGCAGGATAGAGGCACAGGAAAAGGTTCTTTTGAAGTGAGAGGTGAAAAGACATGGAAGCAATGGCAATAATAGGCATAATACTGCTAGTTCTGATAGTGATGGTCGCGCTACTCTACGTGTTCGCGCCGTGGATATTCTACGACCTTGACGCAGGCGCACAGAGGCTTGGCGGCAGGATGTCGCAAGAGGCGCACGTGGTAGGGGAGAGGTTCAGTCAGGCGGGGGTAGTGATGAAGGAAAAAGCCCAGACTGCGGGAGAGAACATAAAAGAAGGCTTCGAGCATATGGGGGATAAGATAGACCGCAAACTTCATCCAGAGATACCGCCAAACGTGAAGAAGTTCGTGGATATGAGGATAGACGAACGGGACCTCGTGTCGCGAAAGGAATTTGGCAAGCTAGAATCACGCGTCGAGAAACATCATGGGGAATTCAAGAGTTTCCGTGACGAGTTCAAGACCGTGAAAGTGCACATAGATGACATCGACCTAAGGGTAAGCAGGCTCGAAGGAAATGCAAAACCCTCGCAAGCGATAAAGGTTGCTGCCGAAAAGGCGGTCGAAAAAGCAAAGAAAGTAACCGCGTGATTCTCTTTTCAAACCTCTCTTCAAGTCTCTCTTAACACATCAAATTATTTTTTGTGGTGCTTGTTTGAGAAAACACATGTAAAATATCTTGGCTACGCGTAGGCTGTCCATTTTTTAGTTATTATATCAAAATAGATTTATTTGGGAAGAGGTAAAGAGAAAAGAGGGTTTTTCCGAAAAGACCAAAAGGTCTTGGTGGAACCCGGAGTGCACCGTTACCGGAAATGGAAAAGATTATCCGCTGTAGTAATCCGCGGTGTATGGCTCGGGCTTGAGGCCTTTGCGCTCGCGTATCTCGCGGGTTATCTTTTCCTGGAACTCAGGGGGCAACATCTCGAAGCCGATGTTCTCGGTGGACCACAAGCAGCGGCCGCCTGTGGCGGAGCGTATTGCGCCCGAGAAACCGAACATCTCTCCGACCGGCGCCTTGGACTCGATGCTCGTCATGTCGCCTTCGACGGTCATGTCGAGGATGTTGCCGCGGCGCTGCTGCATCTCGCGTGTCACGTTGCCCATGATGTCCTGCGGCACGCTGACGACCACTTTCTGCAGCGGCTCAAGCAACACGGGTCCCGCGGTGGTCATGCAACCGTATAGCGCGTTCCTTACCGCAGGTATGACCTGGGCGGGTCCGCGGTGGACCGCGTCCTCGTGGAGTTTTGCGTCGTGCAGTTTGAAGAGCGTTCCCTGAACAGGCTCGTTTGCCCTCGGACCGCGCTTCATGACCTCAGCGAACGCCTCCTTTATGAGTTCGCGGGTCTCGAAGAGATACTGTATGCCCTTCGTGACGTCAAGGAAGAGGTTCGTGCCTTTTATGTCCACTACGCCCTTTGCCACATCCTTTTCCATGCCAAGTTCGACAAGCTTTCTCATCGCATCATCCTTGTGCTTCTTGACGTCGGATGGGAACTCGCCTTCGTGTATGGCATTCATTATCTTCTCGTCGAGCGGTTCCGCGGTGATGTAGAAGCGGTTGTGTTTGTTCGGGGATTTTCCTTCGAACGGCTCCGGGCTCATTCCATTCACGGTTTCGCGGTAAACGACTATCGGGGTGGACGCCTTTATCGGCACGTTGTGCTCCTTCTCGATGCGGTACTGGGTGATTTCCAGGTGAAGCTCGCCCATGCCGGACATCAGGTGTTCGCCCGTTTCCTGGTTTATCTCTACCTGGATCGAGGGATCCGCCTTTGCGACGGAGCGAAGAACTTCTACGAGCTTGGGGAGGTCGGCCATGTGCTTTGCCTCTATCGCAACGGTAACGACGGGGTCGGAGTAGTGGCTTATCTTTTCGAAAGGCTCCATGTCCGGCGATGCGAGAACCGTAGAACCTGCAATCGCCTCGCGAAGGCCGGTCACGGCCGCTATGTTGCCTGCCACGACCTCTTCGACCGGTACGCGATCCGCACCGACCATGACTGCCACCTGCTGCACCCTGCTCTTTCCGGTTGCGCCGGAGATATATACTTCCTGTCCGCGGGTTATGGCGCCGGAGTAGACGCGGCCGAACGCGACTTCGCCCGCGTGCGGGTCGAGTATTATCTTCGTCACCATCAACGCGAGCGGCGCCTTTTCGTCGCAGTTCATCATGTGCTTTGCCTGTTCGGACGCAAGGTCGCCGTGCCAGATGTTGGGGATGCGGTATTTTTGCGCAACGGCCGGGTTTGGCAGATGATGGATGACCATGTCGAGAACGACCTGGTGTATGGGCGCCCTCTTTGCGAGCGCCTTCTGGTCGTTGGCGTTGCAGTAGTCGGTTATATCCTTGAAGGTTATGCCAGTCTTCTTCATGTAGGGCACGCTTATGCCCCAGTTGTGGTATGCAGAACCGAATGCCACGCTGCCGTCGAGGACGTTTACCTGCCACTTGTCGACGTACTCCTTTGGAGCCATCTTGCGTATGAAGCGGTTTACCTCGGCTATTATCTTCATGAAGCGCTGCTGCATCTGCTCCGGCGTGACCTTGAGCTCGTTGATGAGCCGGTCAACCTTGTTTATGAACAGAACCGGCTTTACCTTTTCCTTTATGGCCTGCCTTAGAACGGTTTCCGTCTGCGGCATGACGCCTTCAACTGCACAGGACAACACTATCGCGCCGTCTACCGCGCGCATCGCACGGGTGACGTCGCCGCCGAAGTCAACGTGGCCGGGAGTGTCTATGAGGTTGATGAGGTAGTTCTTGCCGTCGAAGGTGTGGACCATCGATGCCGAAGCCGCGTTGATGGTTATGCCCCTTGCCTGCTCCTGCTCGTCGTAATCCAGAAGGCACTGCTTGCCTGCGAGCTCCTCGCTCATCATGCCCGCGCCAGCTATCAGGTTGTCGCTAAACGTGGTCTTGCCGTGGTCTATGTGGGCGGCAATACCAATGTTGCGGATGAAATCAGGCATGTGCATGATGTCCTTCGCCAGCTTGATGTTATCTTCCTTGCGTCCCATTCACACCACCTGTCTACCGTGCGCTTTTCGCTATGCGCTCGAGGTCGTCTTTCTTGGCAACTGCGAATGACGCGGGGTCGTTCTTCGAAGCCTTGACGAGTTCGTCCGCTATGCACTCGGATATGGACTTCTTGTTCTTGTGGCTCGCCGCGACCACGCCGCGGCAGAGGTTGCGCAGGGCGACGTCGAGCCTGCGCTGGGGGGCTACGTCGACCGCCTTTGGCACGTTTATGCCGCCGAAGCGCAGGCGTGTGGTTTCCTCGCGGGGGGATGCGTTCTCAAGCGCGCGCACAAAAACCTGGACCGGATTTTCCTTGGTCCTCTTGTGGACCAGTTCAAACGCGTCTTCGACAGCCTTTGTGGCTTTAAGCTTCTTGCCGGTGTAGACCTCGGTGCGCATGATGCCGTTTATGAAACGCTCGACTATCGGCACCTTTGACTTGCCGAACTGCCTGTTCGCGTACTTGGCTCCGTGGTGCGGGACGCCGTAGTTTATGAGGTTCATGTAGCGTGCGAGACCGATGTCGCGTATCTGGATGCCGTCCATCTCGTACTTGCCGAAAAGCGGCGCGAGCGGGATTGACATCTTCACTTCGGGCTGTTCCGCTTCCTCGACGACTTCTTCGACATTCTCAATAACGTTTTCTTCAACCATGAAATCACCTCATCGGTTTCTCTATCCTGCCTCTAACGAGTTCGTTGAGCGAGACGTTGTTGACCTTTATGACCTTGAAACGGACACCGGGGATGTCGCCGTAGGAACGGCCCATCCTGCCGCCGATACCCTCTATCAGAACCTCGTCATGCTCGTCGATGAAATTTATGGCCCCGTCGCCGACCGCGAACGCCGTGATCTGCCTGCCGTTCTTTATAAGCTGGACCTTGACGCACTTGCGTATCGCCGAGTTGGGCTGCTTTGCCTCTATGCCGACCTTCTCCACCACTATGCCGCGCGCCTGGGCAGTTCCACCGAGCGGATCTGCCTTCTCCTTCAGGTGGAGAACGCGCTTCTTGTAGTAGCGGTCCGACCAGTTGAACTTCTGGCGGTCGTTCGCCAGTTTGCGTGCCGCGTTTATTCCCTTTGCCATTGAATCACCATTGATTTTTATCTGAGCTCATTTCTGTTCTTTGACTGATTTCCAGCCTACTTCTTGCTGAAGAGATTGCTTGCTGAAGAGATTGCTTGCTGAAGAGATATATTCCCGTTTTTAACGGATGATTCTGATTTAATCTGCGCCCTACCTTCCAGTAGGTGTATCAAGCCTCATCGATCGACCGCCAGCCGCCAAACCTAGGCCGACCTTTGACTTGATCCCCTTTTATAATAAGGGCGGAAAGCAGAAGGGAATTAAAATTGCATTATTTAAAGTTTGTTGATAAAACAGTATCTCCGAAAGAAAATTGTAATCAACCGCATTCCTTATAACCAAGTTAATCACAGCACTTTCATTTTTTCTGCACATTCCCCACAAATAGAAG
>PGXE01000133.1:0-1003 GCA_002838935.1 Thermoplasmata archaeon HGW-Thermoplasmata-1
TCTCCGGTGCTACTTTATCTTCTTGTTCGTTCCTTTCAACACCATCCCGGCACCGAATAGTATTGGAAGCGCCCTTTCTATACGGATTCCGGATTTTTCAAGCAGCCCTTCGAGATCGGATGTTATGAATTCGGGGTAGTATGCGGTTTCGTAAGATTTGACGATACGGCAGACGAGGCGCCCGAAGGCGTTGCTCTTGGGCAGAGCGTAATCAGCAATCAATATCTTTCCTTTGGGTTTGGTGACTCGGGCCATTTCACTCAAGACTTTTTCCCTTATATTCAACGGCATTTCATGCAAGGCGAGAGAAATACAAGACGCATCGAATCTGCTGTCTTCAAAAGGCATGCGTGCGGCGTCGGCCGCCAGAAAATTTACGTTTGCATGGCCATTTTTCTTTTTCGCCACATTCAGCATGTCTTCCGACATGTCGATGCCAACGACCTCGTGTCCTATTTTTGCGAATGCAAATGCCTGTTTTCCGGTTCCAGTAGCAACGTCCAGTATTCTCGAATTGTTTTCCATATCGGCGAGATCCGCGACCTTTCTCCTTACGCCGGAGAGGAATATATCCACAACGTCGTAAACCGGAGCAAGCTTGCTGAATTCCATTTTTATGTAGGCATAGTAATCTTCATCCATATCCGTTCTCTCCATACATATTCGCCATCTCGGCCATTCATGACAAGACACGACAAGATATCCGCTTAATGGCAGGGCGGCGCATCCGCCGGATTTTCGGCCACCACTTCGGCGCTGTATCCGACAGCGTACATCGAGCCGCCGCCAAGATAGTTGTTGTTCTCGATTACCAGAGTCTTGACGCCCTTTCGCGCCAATTCTCTTGAGCACATAAGCCCGGAAGGGCCTGCGCCTATCTCTATCACGTCGGAATCGGCGTATTCGTTGAACTGCTTTGCGAATCCGTTGATAATCGCCCTCGTCACTTCCTTTTCTCCAACTTTGCTGAATATTGTCATTCAATCACACCTTTGTTAACTAT
>PGXE01000133.1:1018-2925 GCA_002838935.1 Thermoplasmata archaeon HGW-Thermoplasmata-1
GATAAACGCCGTTAATTAAATATGGTTAACCGATTACGGCGCGACCTTGTATGAAGATGCCCTGCGAATTGATTGTTTGGTATGTGCTCCCGTCAATACGGCGCGACCTCGCCGCCGCTCTGAAGAAGAAGGGAATGCCGCAGAAGGAAATCGCCGAAAAACTCGGCGTGACTCCGGCAGCCATTTCGCAATACGCAAAGGCAAAGCGCGGGCGCTCGAAGTTCAAGAGCGCTGAGATGGAAAAGCATATCGGGCGCCTTGCCGATGACATTGCCGCAGGAAGGATAACCGACATACAGCCGGGAATATGTGCCGTCTGCGGCGTGTGCAAGAAAACGCCTGTGCTTGAGAGCATCTACGAGAAATACGGGGGCAGGTAGTTTTGCCGATGTGGGGGGATGGTTTGGACGCCGAAGAGAAGAAAGCGCACTTGATTTCAGAGGGCAAAATTTTCATCCCGCAGGAAACGCGCCTTCCCTTCCCGTTGTCAAAATCCACAGCGGGGCCGGGAGCAGGAAGCGCAGCGATTGCGCTCGGCTTTGGCGGCACACGGGTAAAACTGGCAGTGAACCGCGAACCCTCCCGCTTTTCGCTGGCATTGAAAGCAAGCGGCGGCTATGCCATACTAGACGGCGGAAAGCCGTTCATCGAAAACGTCCAGGTCCTGAAAAACCCGGCGCACGCGCCTGAACAGTGCTTTGTCAATATACATTCCCACTGCATTTTCAACTGCGCCTTCTGCAACTCGCCGCGCATAAGGGAAGCGGGGCGCAAGCCGGAGCAGGTCGCCGATTTCATAGTCAAGACGTGCAAGGAAAACGATTTTCGCGCCGTCGCAATCACCAGCGCCGTACCTGAAACCATCGATAAACAGGCCGATGAGTTCATCTTCGTAATCCGCGAGGTGCGAAAGACGCTGCCTAACGTCATCATCGGCGTCGAGCCATACGCCGAAACGCGCGAACAAATCCGGCGGCTGAAGGAAGCGGGCGCCGATGAAATAAAACTCAATATTCAGGCGGCAACTTCTGGGATTCTTGCGAAAGTTTGTCCCGGATTCGACTACGAAAAGTCGCTTGCGCTAATCGCCGATGCAGTTCAAGTTTTCGGCAAAGGAAAAGTGACTTCAAACATCATATTCGGCTTCGGCGAATCGGATGAAAACGTGCTTGAATGCGCAGAGGCGCTGGCAGCCGCCAGCTGCATCCCGACGCTACGCGCGCTTCGCGTGAATGATTTGAACCGCGCCTCTCTGAAGGAAGCGCTTGGCTTTGAGCCGGAAGCGCCGTCGCCCGAAAGGATTTTGCGGCTGGCGGAGGCGCAGAAGAAAATTATGGAAAAATACGGACTGACAACGAAAAGCATGGAAACGATGTGCTGCCGATGCCTTTGTTGCGACATTGTGCCGTTTTATGACTTGTAGCGGCAGACTGGTGCCGCCGCGCCGCGCGACGGCGCTTGCAACAACTAAACAGCAACAGCCAAATCGCATATTATAAGCGTTTAATCGATACCATATCTGTAATTATGGCATTCCGAAACATCCCCACGGTTCTCACCGCCGAGGAAATCATAAACAAGGCTTTCAAGAACTCGTCCAAGATCACAATCAACGACCGCGAGCATTTCTACTGGGTGCGCAACACCGCGATGGCGCGCGTTCAGGCGGTATCGCAGACAATCGACGCCGTCCTGCTGAAATACGTCGAGGCGTTCCCTTCCTTCGATAGGCTTCATCCATTTTATTACGAACTCGCCGAACTCCTCATCGGCGTAAATCCGACAAAGAAGTCGCTCGGCGGAATAGACTGGTGCAGGAAGCAGGTTGCGGCAATCGCTTCAAAGCACCTATCGCAGATGAGAAAGACGCGCAACGAATCGACGATAGAGCACTTGCGCGAAAGCGC
>PGXE01000034.1 GCA_002838935.1 Thermoplasmata archaeon HGW-Thermoplasmata-1
GCCGGATCACCATATAGCGTCGTTATCGCAGTTGCATAGCAGTCCTCGCCGCACCATGTGTTCTTCATATCCCTTAGAGCTATCCCTGCGGGCAGGTCGTTTTTCACAAGATACTTCGTGAAGTAGTATGATGCCATGTTGTTGGCTCCGCCTTCGACAGGATAATCCTCGCCGCCAATCATCACTCCCGCATACTCCACCCTTGTTCCGCCTATGTAGAAGTTGCATCCCGCATCGAGCCACGCCATGGCGATGGACTCCTCCGGTTCGTAGCCGTCGAGTCGTCCTGCCGAACAGCTTATGGTGACAAAGCACGACGGCCCCATTTCGAGTGTTCTTGCGTAGTCGGCGGTGTATTCGGCAAAACTCCTAAAACCCATGTATCCGTAAGGAGTGCCGTGGGCATTCCAGTATATGAGGTTCGAGCTGGTGAAGTAGTCGAGGCCGCTCTGGCACACCTCCTTCATCGAAAGCACGTTATACGTGGTCTGCACGTAGTAGCCGGATTGCAGCAGCAGCGGCAAAAGTTCGTAGTTGGATGCAGTGCCGAGGGTAAGTGCGCCGTTCGAATCGAGTCCTGTCGCTATGTAGGCCGTATCCTTCCATCCGGAAATCAGGTCGTTCACCGGAAGGCTCTGCGTGACGAGGCTATCGGCGTATTCGTCGTAAAACAGGGTTCTTGCAATAAGCGCGCTTGCCGATGCGGCGCTGCCTGCGATAGGCCGCCCCACCGCAAGTTCGATTACCCCGTCGTCGTTGATGTCGCCGTAGGTGTCGTCTGTCAGGGTGCCCGGATCGTCGCTGTAGAACGGAACCATGTTCGGCCCTCCGACTATGGCGAGATACGGGTTCTCCGCAAGGTATGATTCGAGCAGCCCTCTGCCCTCCATGCTTGCGTACAGACGGCGCAGTTCTCCGAGAGCGGCGTTATGCGTTACCGCCATGTATTCCAGTTCGTTGCTGTCCGAGACCGCCGTTTTGGGCATGTCGGAGAAGGTCTTCAGTATGCCGCCCCTTGCTGCCGCGAGATACGGGGCGAGTTGCGAGAATCCCTTATAAGACGGCTCCGCGCGGTCAATGCTGCGGACCGTCACGGCACCCTCCACGCTCTTTGGCGTGTAGGCGCATTCGTATTGCAGCGTCAGCGTCTGCTTCATGCCCCCGCCGCCGGGCAGTTCCGGATTGTAATACCAAAACGTGAACCTGCAGCCGCCGTCCGCATCCGTGAAGTGCCAGAGGTCAAGCGGCTCGTAACCCTCACGGAGTATTATATGAAAGACCGGCCTGTTGACCTGTTCCGTCGCATCCTCCACGGTTCCGTTCGTATATTGCGCGTCGACGGTTATGAGGTTGTGGCCAGGATAAATCGGAAAGTCGGTCTGGTGCAGGTCCTTTGGAAGCTGCTCCTGCGAGAGCGGGGTCGCCGTCTCTTCGAGCACCTGTGCGCTTGTCGCATCAAGAGGGTTTGCCATTGCGACGTAGCCTATCTTGCCGTTTACCGCTGCCGCAAGGCTCATTTCGAAATCGGAAGCCTCGCCGATGGATGTTATCTTATACGTCGTCCCGTAGGCGCCATCTACCCCATAGGAAAGAACTACCTTGGCATGAAATCCGTTTTCCAACGTTTCCTTAATGTCCCCGACGTTTGCGGCAAGCAGGAGCGGCGCGTCGAGATAGGACGCGGCAATCGCGCCGTGCATGGCGAATTCGTATCCTTCAATAGAATCGGGCGCGACGACCACCACGTCGGACCGCCCCCAGTTTTCCAGTCCAGCAGCCTGCGATATCTCCGAAACGGTTTCGCCAAGCGAGGGTCCCACCGTATAGGTATAGCCAAGCTTCGCACCGAGCGTATCGACAAAGCGGGTCGCTGCCGCAGAGCCTTCCTTGCCCACTATGAGCGCACCCGTCATTGCGCCGGCAGAGGTGTATGCGCAGGCTATCGGCGTTGCGACGAGCGTGAGTAGCGGCTCCTGCTCGCCGGTCGGGACAAGGCAGAGTCCCGGGTATTCGCCTCGCTTTTCGGCGTGCGACAACGCGAGCAGTTCGTTCAGGTCGAGTGCGGAGATCGTATTCGAGTCCGGTGCGGGCTCCTGTTCCCCGACGCATCCTGCGAGCGCGGCGGCAACGAACAGGGCAGAGATTACGGCAACTATGGTTTTCATGGTGTTCCCCGACGTAAGTGGATTTACCACTATTTAAAAATAACTCAGACGTTTCTGCGGATGCCGGCGGGTTTTTATTCCGTGTTATTCGGGCCGCGCGTTACGTAAGAATCGTCGCTGCGCTTTTCCGTTCGCCCGTTCGAGGGGGTGACTGGTGCAGACGCAACCGCGCCGCTTACCGCGGCCTGAAGATGACTCCGCGTCTGGATACCCCAACACCTTTCACAAATAACCTTTCACAAATAACGATAGTTAAACAAACCTTAAATAATAAGGATAAATACGATAGCCTCGATGAATATGAACAAGCTACTGATATCCATAATAGGCGGCGTCCTCATGATGGGCGCCCTTGCGGGATGCATAGGTGAGACCGGTTCGGACGACCTACTCAATCCTGTCGGCAGCGCCGCGGCCGCGTTTACGGCAAGTGCGTACGATTGCAACATCGAGGACGGCGAACCCATATCTTTCGACGCCTCTGCTTCTTTTGGAAAAGGCCAGCTTTCGTACCTGTGGGAGTTCGGCGACGGCGTCAAGGCGAGCGGAAGGCAGGTCGAGCACCTGTTCGAAACTCCCGGATACTACGACGTGCGCCTGACCGTTAAGGACTCTACAGGTGCAACCGGCGAGGCCGTCCAAAGGATAGTGGCGTTCCAGAAAATAATGGACGCTGTTTCCGATTGGACCGAGCCTTCCGAGTTCGGCCTCATCTACCCGGACGACGTGGTCGCTCACCTCCAGACTCGCCCGGTAGTGCTCTTTTTCTGGTACGACGGCTGCCCGTGGTGCACGGTGCAGGAGCTTGAAACTAACGAGATAATGGACCAACAGGCTATCGGCCCCGTGAAGTTGTATAAGGTGGACGTCCACGCCGATGTCGGAGACCTTTGGGGCGACCTGTTCCGCATCTACTACGTTCCAACTACGATAGTCGTAAGGCAGGACGGCCTGTTCGTCGCACTCATAGGGGCGCAGACCTACGGAACGCCCGCGGTTCCTGTCGTAAACGATGGCGACGTAAAGGCATACGTAGACGAAGCGCTGCAGTTTAAGGCGGACAACTACGCAGACAAGATAAGCGAGCACCCGACCTCGAGCGTGTACAACCCGACCACCGGCGAGATCCAGACGATAATTGACGTTCCCGAAGGCACGACCGGCCTAACCGCGTGGATAAAGTGGAATGCCGCCGACGCCAGCGGGACCATGGTCAACCTGCCAAATTCTGCAGGCATATTTGACGTCGTCATGGTGTCGCCCGACGGTCAGACCTATACTTCGGACGCGGGGGAGTTCGACCTGACCGTCCCAAAGGTTCCGGGCAACTTCCTGCCTGACCCTTACAACGACCTTGCGGTATCGAGCCCTGTTCCCGGCAAATGGACAATAAAGTTCGTGGCCAGCTCCGAGATGCTCCTCTCGCCGTTCGTCTACAACACGCTCGTAAGGTCTGGCGTGCCCGGCGCGCAGTGCGAGAACGGCGTCTGCCCTCCATAAGCGCGGACATATTTTCACAATTCCCATTCTATCTGTCATCCCCTGATTGTCCATCATCATCTATCCCCCACATTCTACAGCGCATTCCGTATTTTCTATCATTCACCACTTCCTAATTTCTACACATTATCCACTATCTTCTGTTATCCCCCGCCCTTCACCACCCATACCTATTTCCTACCGACATTCGTTTTTCGCCTTTTTCGAAGCGTTTTATCCTCTTTTTGAGTCCTCTTTACGGGCATCATCTCCGTATTCATCTTCCGCGCAATGTGATTTCCAGTTCCTAATCGGATTGCCGTGAATCAAATAATAACGATTTTAAGCCGCTTCCGGATGGTCGGTTGAGTTCTCCCTGAGCGGGGAAAGACGGCGATGCGCCGGTTTTTTCCACGTTGCCGAACTTATAACAACACATATATACCACTCCCCGTATTACGGAAAGCTATTTCAGCAAGACTTTATAAAAGCGGGTGGGCTTGTAGCTTAGCTAGGTAGAGCATCCGGCTTTTAACCGGGTGGTCGGGGGTTCGAATCCCTCCAAGCCCGCTTAACTATAAAATGCCCCGCAACCCGAAGAATGAAGAGGAGAAGCCAAAATGGCGGAGTCTCAGGATAGCGTATATGTTGGAGAACGGTGACCTTAAGTTAGTTGTAGGGAGGATAACCATGAGCGATTTTAATGTTTTGAAACACAATGTAGTTCCATATCACGAAGTTTTGAGCGATGCCGATGCCGGCAAGGTGCTTGAGGTGTATGGCATAAAGCCGGATCAGCTACCAAAGATCCTTGACACGGACCCGGTCGCAAGAGCGATAGGCGCAAAACCGGGGCAGGTCATCAGGGTTATCCGCCAGAGCAGGACCGCTGGCGAGGCGGTGGCGTACCGTCTTGTGATAAGCGCATCAGGCACATCGCTGCTTGGCGGCGGGGAATATACTGAGTCTTCGGGTCCGGCATTCGAGGACGATGAGTAGGAGGTATGAATCGTGAGAGAACTTGTCGACATATTCTATAATGAAAGAAGCATAGTAAACCATCACATAGCATCCTACAACGATTTCCTCGACCGCCGCCTCCAGAGCATAATAGACAACATACACATAGGCGACGAGGAGAGCACGGAGCGCGGAGTGATACACACCGAGATAGAGGGCTTCAAGATAAAACTCGGCAGCGTAAGCGTCAAGCGCCCAGTCGTCAAGGAGGCCGATGGCTCCATACACGAACTCACCCCGATGGAGGCGCGGCTGCGCGACCTTACCTACGAGGCGCCCTCGTTCCTTGAGTTCATACCGGTCATGGACGGCATCGAGTGCGAGGCGGAGAACGTTCGCATAGGCTCGCTGCCGATAATGGTCAAGTCCCGCTCATGCAACATAGCGAAGACCAGTGTCGAGGAGCGCCTTGAGCGCGAGATAGACTCCGACGATTATGAACAGGAACTCGTAAAGATGCAGGAAGACCCCAAGGACCCCGGCGGCTACTTCGTTTCGAACGGCACGGAGCGCGTCCTGATAACGCTTGAGGACCTTGCGCCAAACAGGGTGCTCGTCGAACGTTCGACGCAGTACGGTCGCAGCATAGAGATAGCGAAGGTCTTCAGCCAGCACGAAGGTTATCGCGCATTGATATCTGTAGAGAAGAAGAAGGACGGGGTACTGTCTGTAAGCATCCCTGCGGCAAGCGGGCAGATACCGTTGATAGTATTGCTCAGAGCGCTTGGCATGGAGGACGACGAGGAGATAGCCAACGCCATAGTCAGCAACCCGCGCATGGAGCCGTTCATCCTCGCGAACATAGAGGATTGCGCACAGGGCGACATAGGCGTCACCAACAACGCCGAGGCCGTCGCGTACCTCGGGCGCAGGCTTGCGAGCGGTCAGGCGAAGGATTACCGCGTGAAGCGCGTCGAGGCGCTCATGGACCGCAACCTGCTCCCGCACCTCGGCAACGCGCCGGAGGACAGGTTGAAGAAAGCAGTATTCCTCGCACGCATGGGTCAGTCGGTGCTCGAACTCGCCATTGGCCTAAGGCAGGAGGACGACAAGGACCACTACGCCAACAAGCGCTTGAAACTAGCGGGCGACCTCATGGAAGACCTCTTCCGCGTTGGTTTCATGGCTCTCTGCAAAGACCTCAAATATCAGGTCGAGCGTGCGCACGCACGCGGCAGGGACGTCAAGATATCATCCTGCGTGAGAAGCGACGTTCTTTCCCAGCGACTCCACCACGCGCTTGCGACCGGCAACTGGGTCGGCGGAAGGGCGGGCGTTTCCCAACTCCTCGACCGCACGTCCAATTTGGCCACTCTCTCGCACCTGCGCCGCGTTACATCCCCCCTTACCCGCAGCCAGCCGCACTTCGAGGCGCGTGACCTGCACTCCACGCAGTGGGGCCGCCTTTGCCCTAACGAAACACCCGAAGGGCCGAATTGCGGTCTTGTCAAGAACCTTGCCCTCACAGTCGAGATAAGTGAAGGATTCCCGGAAGAGAAAGTAAATGGCACGCTTCAGGACCTCGGCCTTCAGCCAGTTTCGAAGGACACCGTCTCGGCGCGCATCTACCTCAACGGCGACCTCATAGGCATGCATTCCAATCCGCATGAACTAGTGTCGAAACTCAGGGAGCGCCGCAGGAAAGGACTGCTTCACAACGAGGTTAACATAAGGTACGACGAGCACGCGAACGACGTCATACTCAACTGCGACTGCGGCCGCGTCAGGCGCCCCCTTCTCGTAGTGTCGGACGGCGAACTGGTCCTGAACAAGGAAGGGCTCAAGTGCGACATCACCTGGAGCGACCTCATCCGCAGAGGCATAGTGGAATATATAGATGCGGAGGAAGAGGAAAACGCATATATCGCGCTCAACACAGAAAGCCTTATGCAGGAGCACACCCACATGGAGATAAATCCTATGTGCATACTTGGCATAGGTTCGAACCTCGTTCCGTATCCCGAGCACAACTCGTCTCCCCGTATAACGATGGGTGCGGGAATGGGTAAGCAGTCGCTCGGTTTTGGCACATCCAACTACCGTATAAGGCCGGACACGCGCGGACACATAATGCACTACCCGCAGCAGCCGCTCGTGCAGACGCACCCGATGCGTTACATAAACATGTCAAAGAGACCGGCAGGCCAGAACTTCATAGTGGCGGTTCTCTCGTTCCACGGCTATAACATGGAGGACGCCCTTGTGATAAACAAGGCGTCCCTCGAACGCGGCCTTGGGAGAAGCAGTTTCTTTAGGACTTATAGCGCAGAGGAGCGCCGCTACCCCGGCGGACAGGAGGACCACTTCGAGATACCCGGCCCGGACTGCCGCGGCGTGCGGACGGAGGACACATATAACAACCTGACCGAGGACGGGCTCATCTCGCCCGAATGCCTCGCGGAAGGCGGCGACGTCCTAGTGGGAAAGACATCCCCCCCACGTTTTCTCGAGGAGCCGACCGATTTCCTCACTCCCCAGAAGCGCCGCGAAACGTCCGTAACCGTAAGGCACGGCGAGGACGGAGTCGTGGACACCGTGATGCTGACCGAATCGGTCAACGGAAGCAGGATGGTTAAAATACGCGTGCGCGACGAGCGCATACCTGAGCTTGGCGACAAGTTCGCGTCGAAGCACGGGCAGAAAGGAGTCATAGGGCTCATCGTGCCGCAGGAAGGAATGCCCTTCACCGCACAAGGCATGGTCCCCGACCTCGTCGTGAACCCGCATGGTATCCCGAGCCGTATGACCGTTGCGCACGTGCTGGAACTTCTTGGAGGCAAAGTGGGTTCGATGGAAGGCCGGTTTGTTGACGGCACCGCGTTTAGCGGCGAGCCGGAAGAGCAGATACGCGCGCTTCTCAAGAAGAACGGCTTTAGGGATAACGGCAAGGAGATACTCTACGATGGCCAGACCGGGCGCATATATCAGGCCGAGATATTCGTCGGTTGTATATATTTCCAGAAGCTGCACCACATGGTTTCTGGCAAGATGCACTCCCGTTCGAGAGGTCCGATACAGATACTCACCCGCCAGCCGACCGAAGGTCGTGCAAGGGAGGGAGGCTTGCGTTTCGGTGAGATGGAGCGCGACTGCCTCATAGGCCACGGCGCGTCCATGGTAATAAAGGACAGGCTGCTCGACGAGTCCGACATAACGACGCAGTACGTTTGCGCCACATGCGGGCACATAGCGATGCTCGACCGCCGCGGGTTCTTCAGATGCTCAGTGTGCGGCGACGATGCCAAGATATCGCCTGTCAGCATGAGCTACGCTTACAAGCTGCTGCTTGAGGAACTCAAATCGCTTGCGATAGCACCCCGCATGGTACTGGAGGCATTGATATGAGCGTAGTAGCAACAGCACCAAAGAAGATAGGAAAGATGAGCTTCGCCGTTCTTTCGCCTGCCGAGCTCCGCAAACTTTCAGCTACCAAGGTCATCACCGCGGACACATACGACGACGACGGTTTCCCGATAGAGATGGGGTTGATGGACCCGCGCCTCGGAGTCATAGAACCCGGCCTGCGATGCAAGACCTGCGGCCAGCGCGTCGGTGAATGCCCCGGCCACTTCGGCCACATAGACCTCGCGATGCCGGTAGTCCACGTAGGTTACGTTAAAACCATACGGAACTGCCTGCGCTCGACCTGCCGCGCCTGCGGAAAGTTGCTGTTGACCGAGAGCGAGCGCGACGGCTTTGTCAAGGAACTTGCGCAACTCGAACATGAGAACAGAGACACCACGCAGTTCATGAAGAGGTTGGTTAAAGCCGCCTCGAAGCTGACGGTCTGTTCCCATTGCGGACAGGAAAAAGGGGTAATCGACATAGACAAGCCGACCACTTTCAGGGAGAACGGCCAGAAGATGACCCCGAGCGAGGTGCGCGAATGGCTCGAGAAGATCTCGGATGTCAACCTGCCGCTGCTCGACATAGACCCGAAGTCGGCGAGACCCGAATGGATGATAATGACCGTCCTGCCGGTGCCCCCGGTCGCCGTAAGGCCTTCGATAACTCTCGAATCGGGAGAACGCTCCGAGGACGACCTGACCCACAAGCTCGTCGACGTCATACGCATAAACCAGCGTTTGCAGGAGAACCGCGACGCCGGCGCCCCGCAGCTTATAGTCGAGGACCTATGGGAGCTTTTGCAGTATCACATAACGACCTACTTCGACAACCAGACTGCAGGCATCCCGCCCGCGAGGCACCGTTCGGGGAGGCCGCTAAAGACGCTCGCGCAGAGGCTGAAAGGAAAGGAAGGCCGCTTTAGGTCGAACCTTTCGGGCAAGCGCGTGAACTTCTCGGCGCGTACTGTGATAAGTCCAGGGCCAAGCCTTTCGATAAACGAGGTCGGCGTCCCGATTGCATCGGCAAGGGAACTGACTGTCCCGGTCAAGGTCACGCCATTCAACATCGAATGGGCAAGAGATGTGGTCATGCGCGGCCCCGTGCCCCAAATCGGGGAGATACAGCCTTACACCCCCGGCGTGAACTATGTAATACGCACCGACGCCCGGAGAATAAAGGTGACTGACCTTAACAAGGAGGAGGTCGCAAAGAACCTCGAGATCGGCTTTACGGTAGAGCGCCAGCTCATGGACGGCGACATCGTGCTGTTCAACAGGCAGCCTTCGCTTCACCGTATGTCCATGATGGCCCATAAGGTCAAGGTGATGCCGTTCAAGACATTCCGCTTCAACCTGCCGTCCTGCCCGCCCTACAACGCGGATTTCGACGGCGACGAGATGAACCTGCACATACTTCAGGGAGAGGAGGCCCGCGCAGAGGCCGAGATACTGATGAAGGTGCAGGAGAACATCCTCTCGCCAAGGTTCGGCGGCCCGATAATCGGCGGCATACACGACCACATATCCGGCTGCTTCCTTCTCACGCGCGGCGAAAACAAGCTCGAGATGGAGGATGCGACCTACGTGCTTGCGGCAATCGATCACAAGGGCGAACTGCCACCTGTTTTAGAAGAAAACGGCAAGCGATACATACGCGGAAAGGATATCTTTAGCATCATACTGCCAAAGGGGCTCAACCTTGACTTCATGGCGCAGTGCTACGTTCACGACGAGAACGACCTGAAAGGGGATCTGCAGGATGCCCACGTCATAATAAAGGATGGCGCAATCGTGCGGGGAACCATCGATGAGAAGGCGATAGGCGCTTTCAAGGGCAAGATAGTCGAGACGATAGCGAGGGACTTCGGAAGCGACATCGCCTGCAAGTTCATCGACGACCTTACCAAGATGGCGGTCGCGGCGATAACGGTGCACGGCTTTACCACAGGCATAGACGATGAGGACCTTCCCAAAGAGGCGAAACTCCAGATAGAGGAACGGTTAAAGCTCGCAAAGAAGAAGATAGAGGACCTCGTAAAGGCCTACAACAACGGCACGCTCGAGACCCTGCCCGGGCGCTCCATAGATGAAACCCTCGAAATGGAGATAATGCGCGTCACAGGCCAGGCCCGTGACATGGCAGGTGAAATAGCAGGACGCCACCTCGGTCTTACGAATAGCGCGGTCATAATGGCCCGTTCCGGCGCTAGGGGTTCCATGCTCAACCTTTCGCAGATGGCGGGTTGCGTCGGCCAGCAGGCGGTTCGCGGCGAGCGCATACACCGCGGCTACATGGACCGCACCCTGCCGCACTTCAAGGTGGGTGACCGCGGCGCCGAGGCAAAAGGCTTCGTCGCATCGTCTTATAAGAAAGGACTGAACCCGACCGAATACTTCTTCCACTCGATGGGTGGTAGGGAAGGTCTGGTCGACACTGCGGTCAGGACGTCGCGCTCGGGTTACATGCAGCGCAGGCTCATCAACGCCCTTGAGGACATAAAGGTGGATGCCGACGGAACGGTCCGAAACACAGCCGGAACGATAATACAGTTCCAGTACGGCGAAGACGGAATAGATCCAACCCGCTCGATACGGGGAGAGGCCGTCGACATAGATGCCATCATAAACAAAACCCTCGGAAAACCCCTCGAAAAAACCCTCGGAGGTGCATGAAAATGGCAAAGAAAGACACAGTGACCGCACTCGTAAAGCGCGGCATAACCGAGGCGGTTGCCGAACCCGTTGCCGATAAGTTCACGATGGTCACACTGAAAAAGGCTTCCGTCGAGGACATCAAGGCAATCGGCCTGAACGAGGAAGATGCGAAACACCTCCTGGATGCGATAGGCGGCAAGGCTTTGTCGCCCAAGAAAACGACCGTCAAGAAGGCAGCCGGCGCATCAGGCAGGGCCAAAAAGATTGTGAGCTACGTAATCCCGCTCGATGAGCGTCCGTCTGTGCCCGTGATAACAGAACCGGAGGCGAACGGAAAGCTCCGAAAAGAGATAAACGCAATCCTCAAAAAGACGGGCCGGGCGCTTCCGCGCGCCGTTATCGACAAGCTGGTCGCAAAACTGCTGGGTCGCGAGGTCACGAAACCGAAGCTATTGGAGATAGTATCCACCATAGCCGCGGATTACGACGCGCATCTCATGGACCCGACCGAGGCGTGCGGCATAGTCGGCGCCCAGTCGATAGGCGAGCCGGGCACGCAGATGACGATGAGAACCTTCCACTACGCGGGTGTCGCCGAGATCAACGTTACACTCGGTCTTCCCCGCCTCATAGAAATCGTGGATGCGAGAAGGTCGCCGTCAACGCCCATGATGAAGGTTTGCCTCGAAGGGCCGGCAAAGGTAAATCCCAAGTACGCGGAGATAGTCGCAAACCAGATAGAGATAACGAAACTAATCGACGTATGCGACGTAGAGGTCGACATAAACAACCTCGTCATAAACCTGATACCGCATAAGAAGGAACTCGAACGCAAGGAGATTGAACTCGAGAACATACAGGACGCGCTTGTCAAGGTCAAGAAAACCTCGACCGAAATCGTCGGAAACCGCATAGTCCTCTCGCTCGACGAACCCGGATACAAGAAGATCCTGATGGTGAACAAAGCCATCCGGGACATAAAGATAAAGGGCATAGACGGCATAGCGAGAGCTGTGATAAGGAAAGAGTCCGACGAAGGATACGTCATCTATACCGAGGGGTCGAATCTCGCCGAGGTCATGAACATAGACGGTGTCGACAAGACCAAGACCACGACAAACGACGTTCAGGCGATATACGAGGTTCTCGGAATAGAGGCCGCAAGGAACGCGGTGATGACCGAAGCGTACAGCACTCTTAGCGAACAGGGTCTTACAGTCGACTTCCGCCACCTGATGCTGGTTGCGGACGTTATGACCAGCGACGGCACCGTGAGAGCGGTGGGACGTCAGGGCATATCGGGCGAGAAATCGTCCGTCCTTGCCCGTGCGGCGTTCGAAATAACTGTCGACCACCTGCTGCGCGCAGGACAGAAAGGCGAGACGGATGGACTTGACGGCGTTGCCGAAAACATCATCGTGGGACAGCCCGTGAACCTAGGTACGGGTGCAGTCAAACTCGCATTCGACTACAACAGAATAAAAGGAGGAATTTAGATGGACGTGAACAGAGCACTAAGGAACGCAGTATCCACTGGGGGAGTCTATCTTGGAACAAGCCAGGCAATGAAGGCATTGGAAAATGGCGAAGCCAAGATAATAGTCCTCGCATCGAACTGCCCGAGCAAGAACGAGCTAGAAACCGCAGCCGGCGACAAAGGCGTCAAGGTGTACAAATTCGATGGACGAAGCACCGAGCTTGGACCCGCTTGCGGGAAGCCGTTCTCGGTATCCGTTATCTCGGTGCTAGAACCCGGGGAATCGGAAGTTCTCCAGCTTAAGAACGAGGCATAGACATGGCAGAGCTGACCCTTTCCGTTGAATCCATGCAGCGGATCACGAAGGCCGAAGACGTGCTCAACAGGCTTGCCACAAAGCAGTTGCAGATTTATCTGAAGAGCACGAACAAACTGCCAGACAAACCGGTAAAGACATCCATACACATAAAAGACTGTGTTGAGGAGGAGGACAGGCTTGTCTTTGTCATAGACAAGGGCCAGCTCGGACTTGCGCTCGGTAAAAAAGCGGTGAACCTTGAAGATCTCAAGAAGCTGTTTGGCAGGGATATCAAGATAGTCGAGTACGATTCGGAGCCGATAAACTTCATCGCGAACCTCTTCAAGCCCTACGAGGTTGAGAAGGTCGAGATAGAGACCCGTTCGAACAAGAAAATCGCCATAGTGACCGTCAGCGCAGCCGACAAGGGCAAGGCCATAGGCAAAGGCGGAAAGAACGTCCAGCTCGCAAAGAAGGTCGCAATGCGCCACCACGACATCGACGACGTTATAGTGGCATAAGCGGCCGCTATCTTTACATTACTTTGCAAAACCAACCCTTTTTACAGTATCTCCGAATCCCAAATCCCCTAAATATAGTCAAAACTAAGGTAACACGGAGAAATCCATTTTTTTGAAAGAAAACTTCGAGGTGGATATACTG
>PGXE01000134.1 GCA_002838935.1 Thermoplasmata archaeon HGW-Thermoplasmata-1
AGATTTCCTATACTGAAGGTTGTGTTTTCTTTCATTGTTCATCAAACTTGCAAGGAAACACAGCCTTTAAACTTTTTCAACTGGCGAAGTTAGGTATTATAGCCGAGCATGGCGCATGGATAAAAGAGAGGGACGGGGAGTGGACACTTACAAAACCATTAAACGGTGAATGGAAAGCCGAGATACTTCCCCTACTGAATGCGTATGCGGATAAGACGCCAGGCTCATTTGTAGAGGAGAAGGATTTCTCACTCGTATGGCACTATCGACGTGTGGAACCCAAGCTTGCATTCACACGTGCTTGCGAGATTAGGGAGGTGCTTTTGCGCCTGACGAGCAACCTGAATCTCAGGATTATGGAAGGAAACAAGATAATCGAGGTAAAGAGTCAAGCCGTAGACAAAGGCGCCGCGGCCGCGAGCATGGCGTTAGGGAAAAATTATGATTTTATTCTTGCCATCGGGGACGACCGGACGGATGAGGACATGTTCAAGAGCCTCGCGGAATCCGCGTATACGATTAAAGTTGGCATGAAACCGTCTCTTGCCAGATTCAATATGCATTCCGTGAAAGAAGTGAGATCGCTGATAAATGAATTGGTTGGATGATATAATGCGCAGACTTGAAGATTACAGGAAATTGGTGGGGGATGAAACGATTGCAGAGATATACAGAAAGGCCCGCGCCCTGTATGGCAAAAGTATAATAAACATAAATTCGACATATCTGGGTGGAGGGGTGGCCGAGATGATGTCCTCTTTGGCCCCGCTTATCAACGATGCCGGACTCGATGCAGACTGGAGGATTCTGCATGGCAACCACGATTTCTTTACCATAACCAAGAAATTTCACAATGCCCTGCAGGGAGGGGACATCAATCTCACGCGGATGAAGGAGCAAATATATCTAGAAACCAACGAGAACTTCTCAGGATATGCGCACATAGACAGATATGATTGCGTCATAGTCCACGACCCGCAACCGCTTGCGCTGGTGAAATTCTACAAGAAGAGCCAGCCATGGTTATGGCAGTGCCACATCGATCTCTCCAATCCCAACCGGACGCTTTGGAACTTCATGAAAGGATTCATCCTCAAATACGACGGGGTGATCGTATCGGACCAGAGTTACGTTCGCGAGGATATGCCGATAGAGCACTACGTAATCCCCCCGGCAATAGATCCTCTATCTCAAAAGAACGTAAACTTGCCGGAAAGGATAATTTCTAAGAATCTCGAAAAATACCATGTACCGTTAGATAAGCCGATAATACTGCAGGTGTCGCGGTTCGACCCATGGAAGGATCCCTTGGGTGTTGTGGAAATATTCAAAAGGGTGAAAAAGCAGGTGGATTGCAGGCTGGTTTTGTGCGGCAACATGGCAACCGACGATCCCGAAGGCCCGCGGATATATGAAAAAACAAAAAAGGCGGCAAACGACCTTGTGGAGTCGGGCGATGTCATATTCGTCGTAAACTCCAATGACATAACAGTCAACGCCCTCCAAAAAAGCGCATCGGTGGTGATTCAAAAGTCGCAAAGGGGGGGCTTCGGGCTAACGGTCACGGAGGCGCTGTGGAAAAAGAAGCCGGTCGTCGCTTCCAAGGTCGGAGGCATACCGAAGCAGATAGTTGACGGAGAAACCGGCTTCCTGCTTGAGCCCAACGATATCAAGGGTTTTGCACAACGCATAGTTCATTTGCTTAACAATCCCGAGGTTGGTGAAGAAATGGGGCGCAAAGGAAGGGATTTTGTCCGTAAGAACTTTCTGATAACTAGGGCTTTGGGACAGAATTATCCCACCTTCACTTTTACAGTAAAAATGTTGTGGAGCAATCCGATAGAGAATATCGCCATCTCTCGCCTGTCATCCCTTT
>PGXE01000035.1 GCA_002838935.1 Thermoplasmata archaeon HGW-Thermoplasmata-1
GTGATTACGTAAGGCATCAAGAAGATGTTCATCAGACAAAATTATCCGCATATTTCCAGGTTGGAAGCCCCGCCTTTTAAGGCGGGGAGGATGTCACAACAGTGGGGAAAAGTCTGCCTGTTCATAGACAACGCCCCTGGCCATCATGGAAAGATTGTCAATCAATTGAGGACGGCTATGAAATATCCTATTAGGGAATTGATGATTCAGGAAGCCACTTTCGACCGAAGGTTACTTCGGTCTCTCGTGGAATTGTGAATTCCACGATCCAATCTATGATTGGTGGGGGTAGTTCACCTTATGCAAAATAGTAAACTACGTAAAACCTAAAAACCTTTATTTTTTAGAAGGTGGAACAGAAAATTACCGACAAAATAATTGAAGATGGCTTTTGCCAATTGCAGGGCGAAACAAAGCCGATTGTTCACTCCCCAAGCTCTTCCTGGAGGTCTATTACCATCTCGGTGAGCATGTCCTCGAATACTGCGTTGCGGTATTCCTTCGAGTTGGTTGCGGATTCGGCTCTGGCAATGAATTCCATGCCGTCCCTGACTATCTGGATATATATGCCCAGTTCTCCGTCCATGTCATCTCCTCCGTTATTGATCGCATCCGAATATTCTTTCGTTATTAATATTTTCCGCGTTGCAGGTCGTTGTGGCAAGGCGTGGCCGCTCCGGTCAAGAGCAATCGGGTGGCGCCTTCATTTCTCGGTGCGTCTCCAGAACATGGTTTTCAGTCTCGGCCTTGTCGCTTCATCCGTTGCGTAAAGCCGTATTACATCCCGCGCCGCCGCGCCGCCCCTGCGAAGCTTGGAATGCTTTGTTTTTATGGACTTTATCTTGAGATTAAGCCCATTTACATCTATCGTTTCGCCGACCGAATACTCGGCGTCCGGATCCACCCACTGCTCGTAAGAAGATGTCCTCTCGCCCCGGTTGACCGATATGCCGATGCGTATCTGGTCGAATACCTTAGCCCAGACGGTTTTTATCTCGCTTCCCTTAGCCCTCTTTACCCGGCTCTCGTTGTCAATCTCGATTGCCGTTATGAGTAACCGCTTGCCGTCAAGTTCGATCTCTTCGTCCACGCGGAACCATTCGTCCGAGTAAATGTCCAGAACGGTCTTAGATGATTGATCCATCTCGCTTATGATGAGCGGGATTTCGCGCAACTTTCCGGTTTTGATGGTGACGCGGTGTATGCGGCCGCATTCGTCGCATTTCACCTTTGCTTCGAGGGTTATGCCGGCGCCTTCGTTTATCCGGCCGGTGAGTACGCTGTGCTCGGTGACCTGCCTGCAGGCCGGGCACGTGACGTCTATTTTTTCAGGTAGATTCATATATCATTCACTCGCGAGCCAGAATCGCGCTGCTTTATTAAAAACTTGCTCCGCTTTCACCTTCACGTTTAAATAGGGAAATCAGTATTCGGGTCTAACGCTTGTCGCCACTCGCGTAAAAACCACTCCCAATTCAAAGTATCTAATTGAATTGGAGGAAACAATATGGCAAGAATGCATGCAAGAAGAAAGGGACGGTCCGGTTCGGATCATCCCGCGCGCGAAGAACACCCCTTGTGGGCGGCTCTCGAACCGAAAGAGATAGAGTCCAAGATAGCGGAACTCGCCAAGGAAGGCAAGACCTCCGCCATGATCGGCACCATCCTGAGAGACCAGTTCGCCGTGCCCGACGTAAAACTCGCCACCGGCAAGAAGATCTCCAAGATAATAGCCGAGAACGGATTGGAGCCGCGCCTGCCTGAGGATCTCTCAAATCTGATAAAGCGCGCGATATCGCTCCGCGAACACCTTGCGGAGAACAGGAAGGACCTTCATAACAAGCGCGGCCTCGACCTCATAGAGGCAAAGATACGCCGCCTTGGAAAATACTACATCCGCGAGGGTGTGCTGCCCGCAGGATGGAAGTACTCGCACAAGACCGCGAAGTTGATGGTAGAGTAATCCACTTAATCTACCTATTTACTCTTTACAATCTCAATATAATTTTTTGTTGCAGCAACAATCCAAGACACATGGTTTAGTCATGAACTCGCATGTGCTGATAAGGACAATCGATATAAACGCAAACGGGAATATGATATACGGTGAGTTGAAAAGATGACCCCGAAATCGTTCATCGCCGCAGTTGTGTTTTTTACAGCGGCTGCCGTGCTCGCATTTTTGCCGGGTGCTTCTGCCTATGAACCGCACGACCCGATAGAGATTGGTTCGGACGCAGAATTTTTGGCACATGCCCTGCTAAACGGCTGGAGCGGGCTTGGTCTTGAAGACGACCCGTTCATCATAGAAGGGTACGAGATAGATGCCACGGGTGCAAAGGCGGGCATATATATCGAGAATACGATTTCTTATTTCATCATACAGAACTGCAAGTTAAGCGGAGCTTCCGGAAGTGGGACAAACACCGGTGGAGGGGTAACGCTATACAATGTGGTGAATGCAGTCATCTCTAACAACATCTGTGAGAATAACGCGCAAGGTATACTCTCTGTCGCAGTCGCGGAAGCAGTCGTAATGGATTTTTCGACCACTCAAACCATATCAGATAATATCTTTATTAATAACTCCGGTGCGGGCGTAAACCTAAACGATGTTGAATCCGCATCGCCTTGCTTCCGTGATGTAACGAACAACACCTGCAACGGCAACGGTCAGGGAATGGTGCTGCGGGGGGTGCGTTCGAATATGATAAAAGGCAATCGTTGCGGGAATAATACCGATTGCGGCATATCTCTGCTCGACAGCGAATCCAATATTGTTCAAGATAACATCTGCAATGGCAACGGCGCGCAGGGCATAAAGGGAAGCGAAACCCACGTTGATTTTACAATAGACCTCTTCGGCGGCGAGGATTGGAGATTTATGGATAATTCATTTGTGGGCAACACGTGCAGCAACAACAAGTGGGGCATCGAACTGGAATCCGGCATCGGCAACGAGGTCAGGGAAAACCTATGCGAAAACAATGAACTCTCGGGGATAAAGGTCTGGAGGGATACCGGGGAGCTATTCGGCCCACCTGAATCTGCGGGGGAAGACAACGAGATATGTGCAAACACCTGCAACGGCTGCGGTTATGGCATAACTCTGATAGATATCAAGAATAACATCATTACAGGCAACAACCTCTCGGATAATTCTAATGGTATATATTTGAAAGAAGTGCGAAGTATTACCCTTGAGAACAACAGGATGTACCGCTGTGGGATAGTAATACCGGACCTCGACTCGCCCCCGCCAAGGTATTCGATACCTGAGAGCAACACGGTTAATGACTTGGCTGTGGTATATCGCGTATCCGAATGGCTTAATGGTGAGGCAATAGGCCCCGACTGCGGGCAGTTGATAATGCTCGATGTTTCAGATGCCAATGTGGAGGGTGCAAGATTCGAAGGGCTGCCGATAGGCGCGATTCTTAGGGGATGTAGTGAAATAACACTCGATTCCTGCGACATCGTGGACTGCAATGTGGGTGTTATGCTTGAGGGTTCGAGCGATTGCAGCATACGGGACTGCGATTTTGTGAATAACTCGGAATCCGGACTGTATCTTGAAAAATCCGTTGATAATACGATAAAAGATAACAGTTTTCAGGAGAACAACTACGGCATCTACCTGCACAATACAAATGGCAATGTGATAAAAGGCAACACTTTCAGGAACAACTATGCCGCGATAGGAATATATTACAGATCCGACGACTGGCTGTTCAGATCCGATTCCGGCGAGTCGACCAGCGATGACGAGATAACGCGCAACACTTTCAAGGGAAACGAGCACAAGATACTAAAAGACGTTCATTACGCAGGACTTCCTATTTCAGGATGGGTGGCCGTAGCCGCAATCATTTCAGTCGCATGCGTATTGTCTATTCGCAAAAAGCAAAAGCGTAAAAGAACAGCTTAACCTACGATCTTCCAGTGTAGCAGCATCCCCCCGCCGCTGTCCGCCTCGTGCGAGGTGAGTTTCAGTTTTATAGTTTCGTCGAGCGTTCTTGCGCCGCCTCCGCCCGCTATCGTCGGCGACGTCGTCCCGCCTATGACGAGCGGCCCAACGTAAACCCTCAATTCGTCCGCAAGGCGGCTTGAAAGAAAACTCCAGATAACGGTCTCGCCGCCTTCTACCATAATTTTCTTTACGCCCCGCATCGCGAGGAGGAGAAGCAGTTTTTCCAAATCGACTTTGCCGTAGCCGCTTTTGCTGTTGTCGCCTCCGTTGATATTGTTGCCGCCCTTGCCGCTGCTACCACTATTGCCGCAGTTGTTGTTATCATCCACTGCACCGCAGTCCACAACCTCGACGTTTTTGCCATAGACGTTTTCGAACCCACCATCGGTCGCTATCAGCGTGGGCGCATCGCCATTCACGACGAGAGCATCCTTTGGCGTCCTGCGCTTCGAATCGAGAACCACGCGAAGCGGCCTGCGCAGAGGCGTGCCCGCCGCGAGATATTTTTCTTTTACCGTAAGTTTCGGGTCTTCATTTAAAACCGTGTTCACGCCCACGAGCACCGCGTCGCACTCGTTTCGCAGACGGTGAACCCTTGCCAGGTCCTCTTCGGAAGATATGCGCGTCTGCCTGCGATTCGGCAACGCTATCTTGCCGTCCGCGGATGCGGCGCAGTTGATTATGACATAAGGTCTTTTTTGCATGGGCATTCACCAAATTACGTTCCGGGAATGAACTTTTCGGGTTATAAATCATGCGAGCCCCCGATAACCCATCCGCACGCCATCTCGTGCATAGCATCATCTATAACATCACATCTCTCACGCATTGCACTTACCTCCCGCGTACGCCCGAATATTCGTATTCACTGCTGTGTGGCATGATTCCCGAAAACAATCCTTGCTTCCGCTAATTCGTTGTCCGATTTTGTCCTAATTTACGTCTCTTAACTGCTGATATGCCCAGAATTTGAGTCTCGCTTCACGATACATATTTTCGGGTTTATGGCTTTGAACACTCTCGCCGAAAACCCGTTTGACTGCCGAAAATATGCCCTCTGTGGCCGGCCACCTCATCCCGTAATCCTTATCGATGCTCCATTGTTTGTAACCCTTCTTTAGGTATTCCCTAGCTTCCCTTGCTCTCGGACCATATCCCTTTGGAGAGGCGTTTGTACGTATCTTTATAGCAGGTTTGA
This sequence comes from Thermoplasmata archaeon HGW-Thermoplasmata-1, assembly GCA_002838935.1. Taxonomy (GTDB): domain Archaea; phylum Thermoplasmatota; class E2. Next base: position 5,169 of record PGXE01000035.1, read on the forward strand.
TGCCAAGTTCATCGCATTTGTCAAACGTATCCCCGCAATCGTGAAGCCCGTCCATCATGACAACGGCTATATCGTCCGCATTTCTCTCAAGCATCGTCCTCGCAGCCTCTCTTTCGTCCTGCTCTTCGTTTCCAACCTCAACGTCCAGAATGTCTCCTTTTTCATCCCCCAATAACGTCACCTTTATCCATCCACGCCGGACATCCCATTTTTGCCTTATCCACTCCCCACGGTTGGTTACCTTTATGCCTGTCCCGTCACAACCCGCGACACGTTTTCCGTCTTTTTTCTTGAAGGATGTTTCCAACTCCAGAATTCTCCTTCGTATCTGGCTAAAAGAGATGACTGGGAACGGTCCGACCCTGTTCGACAATGCAGCCATGACGCCTTCTAGTGACCGGTAATCGAATCCCTTTTGCTTTATCATCGCAAGAAAGAATATCATGGATTTTGGATATGTGAAAGGCTGGCCTACCTTCCTTTTGTTCATATTCCGAATCTCGTCGAGCCAGCGGTCGATAAAATTCAACGCCAGATAAAACTCGCCTCGTTTTACGAGGTGTCTGTTGTAATCTTTCCAGTTCCTTTTGTCTTCGTGTTTGCTTCCCCAACGCTCTTTTTTGGCCATGTATGTTTAGTAATGTTTAAATATGTATAAACTTTACTGTTAAATAACGACACGGGATTGTGAAAATATGCGAAAAGTTGTGGTTGAAGATGGCAAGATAACGCTTGATGACGACATAGAAGAGATTTGCGAGGGAGAGGTCAAGAGGATAGGTAATGGCGCGATGATCCTCTCATCGAAGAAATACATTGGAAAAAAGGTGTATGTCTTGGTGAGAAAGGATTAATCGTGCCACACAGCAGTATTCACCAAACCCTTATTAAGAGACATAAGATTCAAGCGACGGGTGAATTACTATGGCCGATGTTAAAAAAGTAATGCAGACTGTAGATGGAAATACAGCAGCGGCGCACGTCGCTTACGCCATGAGCGAGGTTGCCGCGATATATCCGATAACGCCTTCGAGCACGATGGGCGAGCTAGCCGACGAATGGGCGGCAAATGGCAGGCTAAACATATTCGGGCAGAAACTCCGGGTCGCAGAGATGCAGTCGGAAGCGGGAGCCGCAGGCGCGGTCCACGGTTCTCTCTCCGCAGGGGCGCTCACGACCACTTTTACGGCATCGCAGGGCCTTCTCCTGATGATACCGAACATGTACAAAATCGCGGGAGAGCTCATGCCTTCCGTGTTCCACGTGACCGCACGCGCCGTCGCGGGCCAGGCGCTCTCCATCTTCGGCGACCACTCCGACGTCATGGCTTGCAGGCAGACCGGTTTTGCGATGCTTGCATCCTCCTCGGTTCAGGAAGCGATGGACCTTGCGCTCGTAGCCCACCTCGCGACCCTCGAATCGTCGGTTCCGTTCCTCCACTTCTTCGACGGTTTTCGCACCTCCCACGAGATACAGAACATCGAGATGATGGACTACGAGGACATTAAAAAGCTCGTCAACCATGAGAAGATAGCCGAGTTCAGGCGAAGGGCGCTCAACCCCGAACACCCGATACAGAAGGGAACCGCGCAGAACCCCGACATATTCTTCCAGTCCGTCGAGAGGGCGAACCCCTATTACGACGCGATTCCGGCAAGGGTCGTCGAGGCGATGGAGAAGGTCGGCAAGCTCACGGGGCGCAACTACAAGCCGTTCGACTACGTCGGCGCGCCAGATGCCGAGCAGGTCGTAATCTGTATGGGCTCCGCATGCGAGACCCTCGAGGAGACCATCGAATACCTCAACGCCCGCGGCGGGAAGTTGGGCCTGATAAAGGTCCGCCTCTACCGCCCGTTCAGTGCAGAACATATCCTCTCCGTGCTCCCCAAGACCGCAAAGAAAATCGCCGTTCTCGACCGCACGAAGGAGCCCGGCGCCCTTGGCGACCCGCTCTACCTCGACGTCTGCACAGTCTTCCAGGAACGCAAGGAGACGCCGGTCCTAGTCGGCGGACGCTACGGCATGGGCTCGAAAGACTTCACCCCCGCGATGGCAAAGGCGGTCTTCGACAACCTCAAGCCCGCTGAACCGAAGAACCACTTCACTGTCGGCATAAACGACGACGTCACCCACCGTTCGCTTGCGATAGGCGAATCCATCGACACCGCGCCCGAAGGCACCGTGCAGTGCAAGTTCTGGGGTCTCGGCGCGGACGGAACAGTAGGCGCGAACAAGGAAGCGATCAAGATCATAGGCGACGACACCCCGCTATACGCGCAAGGATATTTCGCATACGACTCGAAAAAATCGGGCGGTCTCACGGTCAGCCATCTGCGCTTTGGCAAGAAGCCGATACGCTCGACATACCTCGTGCAGATAGCGGACTACGTGGCGTGCCACAACCCGGCCTACGTCCACCAGTACGACCTGCTTGCGGGAATACGCGACGGCGCGACCTTCGTCCTTAACAGCCACTGGACCATTGAAGAAATGGAGCACGAAATCCCGGCGAAGCTGCGGTGCGAGATAGCCCAAAAGAAGCTTAAGTTCTACAACATCGACGCGGTCGCGATAGCCGAGAAGATAGGCCTTGGCGGGCGCATCAACATGATAATGCAGACCGCGTTCTTCAAGCTCGCGAAGGTTCTGCCTGTCGACGAAGCCATCGGTTACCTCAAGGAAGCGATAAAGAAGGCGTACGGCAAGAAGGGCGAAGAAATAGTAAAGATGAACTGGGCCGCGGTCGATGCCGCGATGGACGCGCTCGAAGAGGTAAAATACCCCGCGTCCTGGGCAAAGCTGCCTGCCGGAAAGGTCGGCATCTCCGCGATAGGCGAGCCCGCATTCGTCAAGGATGTCATGTACCCGATGCTCGCCCAGAAGGGCGACGATCTGCCTGTAAGCGCGTTCAACCCCGGCGGCGTCTTCCCGACGGCGACGACGATGTACGAGAAACGCGGCATAGCGGTCCACGTCCCCGAGTGGCAGACCGAAAAGTGCATACAGTGCAACCAGTGCGCATACGTCTGCCCGCACGCGGCGATACGCCCCGTCCTTGCGACCGGAGAGGAGCTCAAGGGAGCGCCAAAAGGATTCGCCGGCAAGAAGGCGATAGGCAAGGAGTTCGAGGGAATGACATACCGCATACAGGTTTCGCCTCTGGACTGTACCGGCTGCGGAAGCTGCGCCGACGTTTGCCCCGCAAAGGAGAAGGCGCTCGTCATGAAGACCTTCGAGAGCCAGATGGATCAGGTCGAGAAATTCAACTTCTCGCTGACCGCGTCTAGCAAGGGCCACCTCACCAGGAAGGACACCGTGAAGGGAAGCCAGTTCCAGACCCCGCTTTTCGAGTTCTCCGGAGCTTGCGCCGGATGCGGCGAGACGCCCTACGTCAAGCTCGTTACGCAGCTTTTCGGTGATCGCATGGTGGTCGCGAACGCGACCGGCTGTTCGTCCATCTACGGCGGCTCCGCGCCTTCCTGCCCCTACTGCGCCGACGAGAAGGGACACGGCCCCGCGTGGGCCAATTCGCTATTCGAAGACAACGCGGAGTACGGCATGGGCATGGCGCTTGGTATAGAGCAGCAGCGCGAGAAGCTTGCAGAACTCGTCAAGGAAGCGATCGAAGGCGGAGTCTCCGCAGAGATGAAGGGTGCGATGGAAGAGTGGCTTGCGGGCATGAACGACGCAGAGGCGTCCCGCGCGGCAGGCGGCAAGATAAAGGCGCTCGTATCGAAGGAGAAGGGCGCCGCCATAGCCGAGATAGCAAAGAAGGTCGACCTGCTTACGAAGAAGTCGGTCTGGATATTCGGCGGCGACGGCTGGGCCTACGACATAGGCTACGGCGGTCTCGACCACGTGCTAGCTAGCGGAATGGACGTGAACATCCTCGTGCTCGACACCGAGGTCTACTCCAACACCGGCGGCCAGGCTTCCAAGTCCACCCCGACCGGCTCTGTAGCGAAGTTCGCTGCATCGGGCAAGAAGATGAAGAAGAAGGACCTCGGCCTCATGGCGATGTCCTACGGATACGTTTACGTTGCAAGCGTCGCGATGGGCGCGAACAAGGCGCAGGTGGTGAAGGCGATGATGGAGGCCGAATCCTACCCCGGCCCGTCCATAGTGATAGCCTACAGCCCCTGCATCAACCACGGCCTCAAGGAAGGCATGGGCAAGAGCCAGGAAGAGATGAAGATTGCGGTGGAATCAGGCTACTGGCCGGTTTACCGCTACGACCCCCGCCTTGCGGACGAGGGCAAGAACCCGTTCCTGCTAGAATCGAAGAAGCCTGACGGAACGCTTATGGACTTCCTTGCAAGCGAGGTGCGCTATGCGACACTCGACCGCCAGTTCCCCGAAGAATCGAAGAAGCTAAAGCAAAAACTGGAAAAAGAGGTCAACGAGCGCTACGCCGCCTATGCGAAGCTTGCCGAAAAGAAGGAAGAATAAGCAAGCCCATCTTTTCCAAAACTCCCTTTTCTTTTTATAATTTATATCCTCGCCTCCCACCTATCACCCTTCCGCCTCCCTTTCGCATAATTTTTATAGATGCAAGGTTTTCTGGCTGCACTTATAAACCAGCCCTCGCGAATCCGTAATAGGCGCCGTAAAAAGCGAAAACCGTTTTTATCCGTAGGCGCATTAACCCCTGGTGATAAATTGGAATCGCAACCGACCGGCCGCAAGCGGAGCAGGCAGCCTGAGCCGCAAAAGAAAGCATTCAATGAAGTTTTCATCCGTCACAGGCGCCATTTCGTCATAGGCGCAGTTATATTCGGCATAGTGCTGGTTTTTATCGGCGGATTCATACTATTGAAGAGCGACAACCACGTGGCCGCTATGGAAGTGGAATGGACGGACAACAGCGGCGGCACACAGAGCGGCGTGATATACATTGAACTCTTTGAAGACAAGGTTCCGATAACGGCGGGAAACTTCCGCAAGCTCGCGGAGCAGGGGAACTACGACGACTGCGCCTTCCACCGCATAATCGACGGGTTCATGATACAGGGCGGGGATTTCACCAACGGCGACGGCACCGGCGGCCGCGCTGCGGAATATCACAAGGGTTACGGCGATCCCGACGACCCGATGACCTGGGTGATACCGGATGAATTCCACGAGTCGCTCTCTAACGTGCGCGGAACGATTTCGATGGCGAACGCAGGGCCGGATACCGGCGGCAGCCAGTTCTTCATAAATCAGGTCAACAACACGCGCCTCGATTATAACAAATCCCCCTATACCTCAAAGCACGCCGTATTCGGCAAAGTCCTTGGCGACGGGATGACGATAGTCGATGCGATAGCCAAGGTTACTACGACCGGGCCGCTCAACCCGGTCACGATAAAATCGGTTACGATATTGACGATAAATGAATATCTTGACATTGAATAAGAGGGATGATAAAGTGACACCGGAAGATAACAGGATTGCCGCAATGCAGGTGGAATGGACAGACAACCGCGGCGAGGCAAAGCAGGCGACGATATATATCGAACTCTTCGAGGACAAGGTTCCGGTAACGGCAGGCAACTTCCGCAAGCTCGCGGAAAGCGGGAAATACGACGGCTGTGCATTCCACCGAATCATACCCGACTTCATGATACAGGGCGGAGACTTCACGCGCAAAAACGGCACCGGCGGCCACGCCGCCGAATACCACAAGGGCTACGGGACGAAGGACGACCCCAACACCTGGAAGATACCTGACGAGTTCCACGAAGGGCTCTCGAATGCGAGGGGCACGATTTCCATGGCGAACGCGGGAGCGAACACCGGCGGCAGCCAGTTCTTCATCAACCTCGTCGACAACAGCTATCTCGATTTCAACAAGGCACCGCTTCAATACAAGCACTCTGCCTTCGGCGCGGTGCTGCGCGGCATGAAGACGGCGGACGAGATAGCGGGCATCAGGACCGCTTCAGGCGACAAGCCCAAGAATCCGGTTACGATAAAGAGCGTAAAGATAATGAAAAAAGAGGATTACGACGCGATTTAGGGGCAAATTGTAAAAAGCGTGCAGCCGTTACTCATTGCGATAACATGCAGATCAAGAACTTACAGCTTAAGGCGATGGAGGCCCGCAGATACCAGTCGCCGGACGGCCGCCCGATGCAGATACGCATAGACCACAACTCTTCCGTAACCCTGTTTGCGCCCGCAGGCGAGAACGAGGCGAACATAGAGTTCCAGTACACCGCGAGTTACGGGCCTCTTGGCGTGATAAAGATCGAGGGTTCCATGCTCATAAACGACGCGAACGCGCACGATGCGGCCGGCAAATGGGCAAGTAGCAGGCAGCTTGAGCCCGAGTTTGCGAAGATGATACACAATTCTGTCATGCAGGCGTGCGTGCCCCAGGCCGTCGGGCTTGCAAAGGACATACGGTTGCCGCCGCCGATACCGCTCCCGACTATAAACGTAGGTCAGCAGAAGGCGAGCGTTTCCGGTTCGCAGCTCGGTCCCGAATTCGCCTGAATCCCTGTTTTCCTACCTTTTCTGTTTTCATCTTTTACAAAAACGACCTTGCATACCTCAAGAACTATGCATCCAAGGCAGGGCCGGCGCACATCGGTTCGTCCGCAAAGTTTTCGCCAAGGTCTAAAGTCTGAGAACCTCTATGCCGTTTTCCCTTCCTGCTATCACGACGTCTGTCAAGTTCACAAAAAGGCCGTTTTCGACTATGCCTACGATATGTCTCAGTTCGCGTTCGAGTTCCATCGGAGCCCCTATTTTTCCGAAATCCGCATCCAGTATGTAGTTGCCGTTGTCGGTCACAAATATTTTCCCGTCCAGATGGCGCAGGCTGCACGATGCCCCCAGCGATTCGATGTGGCCGCGGGTCGCGTTGCACCCAAGCGGTATCACCTCTATAGGCAGCTTGAACGCCCCAAGCGCGTCGACCATCTTCGAGCCGTCGACCACGATTATCTCTTTTTTGGAGTTGTACGCGACTATCTTTTCACGCGTGAGCGCGCCGCCGCCGCCTTTTATAAGATTGAGATTCGGGTCCACCTCGTCGGCGCCGTCTATCGTCACGTCTATGACGGCTTCGTCGTCGAAAGTGGTCAGCGGTATTCCCGCCTCTCTTGCAAGCCTTTCCGACTGTATGGACGTGGGTATGCCTTTTATGTCAAGCCCGCCTGCTACCATCTTGCCGAGTTTCAGGATCGTGTATTTGACTGTCGAACCGGTACCTAGGCCGACCACCATTCCGTCCTTCACGTATTCGCACGCCTTCTCGCCGGCAAGTTTTTTGAGCGATTCCATGTCCACGTTCTCACCGAATCACGAATAGTCTTTTCGGGTAAAAAGCAATTGGTCTAATTAGCCAAAATTCGGCGGGATGCAAAAATTCGGCAATTGTGCAAAAGATATGCAAAAGAAAAGAAGTATACCCTGCTGTGTGGCACGATTCCTAAAAATCAACCTTGCTCTCGCTAATCCGACTCGTTTTTGTCCTAATTTACGTCCCTTAACTGTTGGTATGCCCAGAA
>PGXE01000135.1 GCA_002838935.1 Thermoplasmata archaeon HGW-Thermoplasmata-1
ACTCCATGACGCAATCGAACCGTCCGTGTCGCTTGCAGACATCGTAAATGTAACGTCCAAAGGCGCATCCCCATAGGTTGGATCTGCGGATAAGGAACACGTTAGGGGATTTTCGGGCGGCGTGTATATTTTTCCTGTGATAAATACGCCGCTTGCCAGTATAACCTGATTTGTTTCCTTTGAAACAACGGTAATGCTGACGTTTCCGCCTAAATCATAGGTTATCGTCTCCCCGATGTTCCATTTTCCATCACCATTCTTGTCATCTTCAGGGTGGCTGGAAAAACATTTGCCCACTGTTTTTGTTATTTTGTTTCCGTCGATATCAAATATCAAAAAATCATCGGCCTGCAAATCTTCCCCGCCCTTGTGGTATACCGTAATCCGGTCGTACATATCCGCTACTTCGAGATTCGCATGGACGGAGTTCGGGGCATTCAGAGCGGAGATCACAACAAGCGAAAGCGCGGCGAATAACGCAACCGCTATCCCGAGCAGCAGCATCGTACCCACCATTTCGGATACGCCTTTTTCATCTGAGAATAAACGTGACATCGTGCAGCACCATCCTTGATATTATATTATCTCAAATATCATTAATATCATTAATCATTAATATCATTACATTATATATCGCCCAAGATGTTTATAAATATGCCTCAAGTGAAAAATAACCCCCGTGGAAAAAAGCCCGCCTTGGGGCGGTACGGACTCCCGGGGCGGTATAGACTCCGGTCCACCCCAAAGTCCCAAACTTCCAAAGTCCCAAAGTCCCAAACTTCCAAAGTTCCAAAGTCCCAAACTTCCAAAGTCCCAAAGTTCCAAACTTCCAAAGTTCCAAAGTTCCAAAGTCCCAAACTTCCAAAGTCCCAAAGCACAAGGATTTTTGATTCGGGCTTCTCAGGAGCCGTCCTCTTTCATTTTTGCAAAAAACTTTAATACTTCCGTTTTTGCTTATTCTTTATAAACCGAATTCGGCATACTTTACTTTAAGCAGCATGCGAATCATCAGACGAAGCCCGGCGGTGCCGGGCAATGCCGGCATGCGGCGCTAAACAACCAATAAACAACCAATAATAAAACAAAAGGAGATAAAAAACATGAAAGCAAACAGAAAATTCATAAACAACGATGACGCGGTATCGCCAGTCATAGCAGTCATCCTGCTCGTAGCAATAACCGTCGTCCTCGCGGCAAGCATCTGGTTTATAGTGAACGGAATGACCGACACCGCTGACAAGGCACCCACTGCAGTATACCAAGTAAAAGATGCTAATGACAAGGCAGCGGCATTTAATGTTACCTGCGTCAGCGGTGACAAAATAAAAATCGCTGAATTAGAGTTCCGGATTAATGGTGCCTCAATTACTACGGGTACCTATATTCCATCAGACGCAACCTACTTTGAAGCTGGTTATGTATGGTACAGTGGGATACTGACTGATCCTCTTACCTCAGGCGACCTTATAACCATAGTTCACACCCCAACGAACACTGCTATACTGTCAAAGATAGTTGCATGATCAAGCATCAACTCTTTTCAATTCTCTTCAATTTTTAATTCATTTTTCTGGTTTGTTTTTCAGTTTTCAAGGCAAACAGATAATAAACCACAGATCATTTTGTCAAGTGGTGATATGATAAATCGAGGAATAAAAACCGTTGAATTGAGGGAGAAGCTAAGTAAATGCAAATGCTTTAAGAACTCACCTTATCACCTAACTTCGCCAGTTGAAAAAGTTTAAAGGCTGTGTTTTCTTGCAAGTTTGATGAACCATGAAAGAAAACACAACCTTCAGTATAGGAAATCTTGCA
>PGXE01000136.1 GCA_002838935.1 Thermoplasmata archaeon HGW-Thermoplasmata-1
TGACTCTTTAGACTCCCGGACTCTCAGACTCGATAGACTGGTCACTAACCACCCGTCCGCCTCTCTGGACTCTTTAGACTGACCACTAACCACTTTCATTCCAAAAGCCTTAAAAGCCTAATATGGATTAGGTCTAATTATGGTTAGGTTCATCAACCGAACGTATGAGATGGCGCTTCTTTCCGAGGAATGGGCAAAGAAAGGGGCGCGCTTCTTTGTGATTTACGGGAGAAGGCGCATCGGGAAAACACGGCTTATAGAGGAATTCATGAAAGGAAAGAACGGACTGTTCTACGTCGCCGAGGACACGAACAAGGCGGTGCAGATACGCGAGCTGAAGGAAAAGTTCGCCGGATTTTTCAAGGACGACCTGCTAAAGCGTCTTGATATTACGAACTGGGGCGACTTCTTCGCATACCTTGAGAAGATAGTTCCGAGGGCCGAGAGGTTTTACATAGCGATAGACGAATTTTCGTTCATTGTAAAGAACGACAAGGGATTCGCCAGCGCCATCCAGAAGTTCTGGGACTCTTTCCTTTCGAAAACGAACGCATTCCTGCTCGTTTCCGGCTCGCTTTTCGGCGTTATGAGCGAGGACGTCCTGTCGTCGTCATCGCCGCTTTACGGAAGGAGAACAAGGGACATGCGCTTGCGCGAACTGCGCTTCCGGCACTCATGCGAGTTCCTGGACATGCCTGCCGAAGAAAAAGTGAAAGTATACATGGCGATCGGCGGAATTCCTGAGTATCTCCTGCGCGCGAAAGACTACAAGGGCGCAGACGAGTTCTTCAAAAAGGAATTTATAAGCAGGGACGGGTATTTCTACAGGGAGCCCCAATACCTGCTTTCAAGGGAATTGAAGGAAATAAAGACATACTTCACAATACTCAATGCTATTGCCTACGGCAATACGAGGCCGACCGATATCGCGAACTTCGCGGGAATAGGCACGAGGGAAATATATCCGTACCTCGAAGCACTCGAAGAATTTGGCTTCATAGAAAGGTCTGTGCCGATAACTGGCGACAAGAAGTCAGGAATATATGTGATACGGGACGCGATGTTCGACTTCTGGTTCAACTTTGTCTTCAAGAATAAGGAGTATATAGAGAGAGAACAGGCAAAAATTGAAAAGACGGACCTGAACGCATATTTCGGGAAGCGGTTCGAGTTCTTCATCAGGGACGATGTGTTGCCGGGATTGCTGCCGGAGGCCCGCATAGGAAGATGGTGGTACAAGGATACGGAAATAGACCTCGTCGCATTGGAGGAAGAAAAGGCATTTTTCTTCGAGTGCAAATGGTCGGACCTCAAGGAAAGCGAGGCGCGTGGGATATTGGCAGCCCTCAGGGAAAAGGCAAAGCTTGTTGGAATAAAGGATAACAAGGCGGAAATTTTCGGGCTGTTTGCGAAAAAGATTGAAGGAAAAGAGAAACTGCTAAAGGAAGGATTCATGGCGTTTGACCTAGAAGACGCCCTAAAATAGAAAATTTAGCCGTTCTCCGCGAAAAACACAGCAGTCGGCAACCCGACGTAGCCAAGGCCGACAACGCAAACATTGGCAGTCTTGCTCTTTACTTTTTCGACAATCGCCTTGTGCATGATGTTCACGAACAGATGCGAATCGACTGCACTTTTATAACTGCTTGGAATGGCATTCCATTCTGCACTCTTGACATAAACGGACAATAATCTCTCACCCCTCGCTACTATCTACTCGCTACTTCGAGCCCGACTCTTAG
>PGXE01000137.1 GCA_002838935.1 Thermoplasmata archaeon HGW-Thermoplasmata-1
ACAACGACCATCCCGATGCAGAATCCGAACAATATTAGCGCATCCTGCCAGTACGACATTATTCCCTGCCCGGAAATCATTCCTGCGCGTATGGCGTTGAACGCATAGGTTGCCGGAAGCGCGCGCGAAAGAGGCTGTATCCAACCCGGAAGCGAAGAGACTGGAAGATAGATTCCGCAGAAATACATCATTATCATCTGGAGCATCCCGCCTGCGGGCCCAAGTTGCTTGTAGACTGCGGTAAGCCCGCCGAATACCAAACCTATACCCCACATGGTCAGAAGGGAAACAAGGACGATTGCGATTAGTCCCGTAATGGCCGCAGGGTTACCGAACTTGAAGTTTATCCCGAGAAGCCACGTGAATACCGATATGCTGATTATGGTATTGGTTATGGAACCGATTATCCCCAGAACAAGATAAGAGAACGGCAGGACTTTTACGCCGCTCTTGCTTGCAATCATTATTTCGAACATTCCCGTTACTTGTTCGCTTCGTATTCCCGATGAGGATGCGCCGTATCCCGCCCAGATCATCGGCCATGCTATCATTCCGACGAGAACGAAACTGAGGAAGTCGTAACCGGTCGCGCCGTAGTTCTGGAGCGCGCTCGCCATTCCAGCCATCATTATCTGGACGAACGGCTTTCCTACGATGAAATATACGCCGATCATCAGGAAGATGTTCAGAATGATGAAAACTATCTGGAACTTGTAGGACGCGAATACGCGCGCTCCCCTTTTTATGAGCGCCCCTGTAACGCGGAACGAGCCTTTTCCTCCCATCAAAAGCCAGACTAATGTTATCGATGTGATTACCAGAACGGCGGGAATTATGTAAGAAAGGCTTTCAGGAACGGCTGCCGCGAGAGCGGAAACAAGAATTGCATCTATTGCCGCAAGAACTGCGGCAACTGCCCATAAAATTTTGTCTGTTTTCATTTCTTTTCACCCGTGATCTTGAGGAAGACGTCCTCCACAGTCGGCGTAAGCGAGTTTATCTGGTTTATGCGGTTGCCGCTGGATTTTATCAAATCAAGAATCGGATAAACCGCCCCGTTTATCGCGTCGCAGTGTATGCGAAGGACGCGCGGTGCCGTGGAATAAACGTCCTTCACGCCCTCGATTCGCTTGATTTTGCTTATGATTTCGTCGTTTGCTTCCTTGAGTTCCAGTTGCAGGATTTCCGTTTCCTGCGCCAGTTTTTTCAATTTCTCCGGCGACTCCTCGGCGATTTTCTTTCCCTTGTCGAGTATCATTATCCGGTCGCAGAGATTTCCCGCTTCTTCAAGGCGATGCGTCGTGTATACGACGGTTGCGCCGTTCTTTGTGAGCTTCCTTACAAGATTGCCTATCTCTATGGAGGTTTTTGCGTCCAGTCCTGCGGTCGGCTCGTCGAACAGGAGAAGTTTCGGGTCGTTCAGAAGCGCTCTTGCAATTGCAAGCTTGTGCTTCATTCCTGTGGAATACTCCATGAACATCTTGTCCGCCTTGTCCTGCAATCCGACAAGAGCAAGCGTCTCGTCTATCCTTCCCTTTGCGATTTGTTTTGGAACTCCGAAAAGGTCTGAGAAGAACTCAAGGTTCTGCCTTCCTGTGATGCGCCATTGAAAGGTGCGCTCGTATTCGCCGAGCGCAAGCCCTATCTGCTCCTTGACCTTTGATTCATATCTGGGGAGTTCGTACCCGAGCACTTCGATATTTCCCGCA
>PGXE01000138.1 GCA_002838935.1 Thermoplasmata archaeon HGW-Thermoplasmata-1
TTAAGAGAAAAAGAACTTTTTCCAAAAAGAAGGCCAATCCGGGCGATTCATCCCCGACCTAAAGGTCGGAGATTTCTCGCTCGGAGATTATGTTAATAATGATTAATACTTATTATAGTTTACTTATAATGATATTTACGTTATTGACCAAAATTCCACTCAAAATATGGTCGGCGTAGTATCGCGTGCATCTTTCAAAGCCTACGCGCAACCTGCCGTATCAATTCTTCCTTGCTAATCTTTCCGGACTCGATAAGGACACGCCCGGTTTTCTTCCACGGCAAAAATGGGTGTGCGGCACCCTCTTCGATAACGCATCTAAGCTGCAAGACCGTTGCCGCATGCGATATGCGCTCAAGTCCCGGTTCGTGGACTGCGGAGGCCTTTGGCACGCGGCGACCCTGCCTACGGGTCAGCGAAGCGTCAAAGTAGTGAGGCCACAAAACAAGTTTTTTCTCGCGTTTCGAAACCATCTGTTCACCGGACCGGTTCAAGGAACTGTTAACAAAGAAACGGTTATAAGAACTAAAAAGGGTAACGGTTTTATTCCTTTATGAGAACCGCGTTTATAGTGCCGTCCTGCCCGGGGCGGCTCGTTATGCGTGCCTTGCCGAGTTCGGTTTCAAGAACGGCCCCTTTCGTAAGGAGGTTACGCCTCACGTAGTGGGGGTTCGCAGGGTTTTCGACCACGTTCTTTATCGCGGCTGGAACCGTTTTTCCGGTTGCCGGATCGGTGACGTTCGCCATGTTTGCGCTCATGACGCGAGTCTTCTTGTTGCCGCCAGTCGTGCGCACGTTTTTAAGCTTGGGTTCGCCCATGTGGGTCGGCTGCACTTCGCGCCCTATTTCGAACTTGCGCTTGCCGCGTGCGAATATGCGACGGCCGCCCGTAACCTTTCTCCTTGATTTTGCTTGCCAGAGTGCCATGAAGTTCACCTGATGGTCTGAATTTTAACAGGTAATGCAAAATCTACTATATATACAATGTCCTAATTGCGGCGGAATCTGCTCCTTACACCGGCATATACGCATCCGATGACCGCTATCTTTAAGTCGGGGTGTTCGATTACCGAAAGATTGTTTAAATGCGCTCCCGGAGATAAGATGCAAACCTTTATTTATGGGTGGGCCGAAGTATATTAGCTGTGAGAGATGAATTCAATGGCCGAAATAGTGACTCTTGAAGACCTTTCGCGTGCGATATCCAATCGGATAGGCATAGACGAGAAACATGCCGCGCGCGATGCGAATTTCATAATGGATATCTTCGGATTCGACGACCGCGTCATAGACAACGTTCTGGAGCCCGAAGACCGTCAGCTTTTTTACATCCTGGAAGAAGAGGGCATGCTCACCACCGAGCGCGAGGAGACCACGCTATATGACGGCAGGGAATGGAGAACGCACTACTGGCTCTTCAAGAAGGACGTCATCTGCAGGTACAGCGAAGAGGAGATGATGCAGCGCAAGAAGCGCGTCGAACCCGAAGCGGAGAACGTCTACGAAACCCTGACCGACGACATGTGGGCCGTCAGAAGCGCCCGCGCGGCATAACGCAACAGACCGGGCCGCAAGGCCGATACTATTTATAAAGATTTTAGAGCATTATGATTAACTCTACATTTCCAAACCGGAACTGAGTTTATTTGTCTTTCGGCCGATAACGCGGCAATCACGCCGGTTATTGACCCGCCTTA
>PGXE01000139.1 GCA_002838935.1 Thermoplasmata archaeon HGW-Thermoplasmata-1
TTTCAGATACGGAACCCATCACCTCGCCTGTCCAGTCGTGGACTATGCGGTTTGCAAGTGTTGTTTTCCCAGAGTTCGGCGGTCCGTATATGCCTATCCTTATCTTAGTCTTGCCGCCGAAAAGCCGCCTTATCCATTTTGAAAATGCGCTCTCCTTAGCGCTGTATGTGGCTGCCATCTCCCATCCCATAACAACATCGATTTTTTCCTTATAAAACTGTGTGTGGGGCCGTATGGCGCCTGCCGCCGGCGTTGACGTGGGAGTACGCGCCGCCGCGAGAACTGGCGGATAACCAATTTATACGCAAGCCCGATACCTCTGTGATTCTATGCCGAACCCAGTGGAAAGCGTCGTGAAAAATATCGATGCGTTGAAGGATGAGATGGTCAAGGCGCTCTGCGACATGATAAGGATGCCGGCGATAACTCCAGTGAACGGCGGCGAAGGGGAAGGGAAGAAAGCGGAATATCTGGAAAACCTCCTGCGCAGGATCGGGTTCGACGAGATAAAGCGGTATGAGACGACCGACTCGACAGGCGCTGTTCGCCCGAGTTTGGTTGCGATTTTGAGAGGCAAGAACGCCGCCCAGACGCTCTGGGTGATGACGCACACGGACGTAGTCCCAGCAGGCGACCTGAAGCTCTGGACCGAAACGCCGCCATTTGAGCCGCTTGTAAAGGAAGGAAAAGTTTACGGCAGGGGCGCCGAGGACAACATGCAATCTATGGTAGCGTCCATTTTTGCAGTAAAGGCGCTCAAGATGGCCGGTGTAGTTCCGGAGCGCAGCATAGGGTTGGCGCTTGTTGCTGATGAAGAAACAGGAAGCGAATACGGCATCAAGTTCTTGATAAACCAAGGGATTTTCAAGAAGGACGACCTGATCCTGGTCCCGGACGGCGGGAATGAGAAGGGAACAATGCTCGAGGTGGCCGAGAAGAGCATCGCATGGATAAAGATAACGACTAAGGGAAAACAATGCCATGCCTCGATGCCAGAAAGGGGAATTAACGCGTTCAAGGCGGCGTCCGAATTCGTAGTGTTGCTGTCGAAGGCGCTCCCGAAGAAATACAATGTGAAAGACAAGCTATTCGATCCATCGAAGAGCACTTTCGAGCCTACGAAGAAGGAGGCAAACGTCCCGAACGTCAACACAATACCCGGCGAGGATGTGTTCTATATGGATATGCGAATACTTCCGTGCTACGACCCGGACGAGGTTTTGGTATACATAAGCGAACTCAAGCAAAAGATAGAAAAGAAGCGCGGCGTGACCGTTTCCGTTGAAAAAGTGCAGTATGACAAGGCGGCCCCGCCGACGAATCAGGAGGCGCCGGTCGTCCAGATGCTTGCCGCCGCCGTCAAGAAAATTTACAAGGCAAAGGCGAAGCCGATGGGTATCGGGGGGGGCACGTGCGCCGCCATATTCAGGCGCGCGGGGTATCCCGCAGTCGTCTGGTCGAAGATCGACGATACGTGTCACGGGCCGAATGAATATGCAATCATTGAGAACTTGTTGGGGGATGCGAAGGTCTACGTAAATATGTATATGATGCTGTAGGCCGCCGCTGTTGCATGATATGGGATGGTGCTATTCTCGCGTGACGCGCGTGTTTGCTGTTCTTTCTCTGCTCTTTATCATATATTCACATACGGCGCCTTCTTCCGGTCGCACCTTTTCGTCTGGAGT
>PGXE01000140.1 GCA_002838935.1 Thermoplasmata archaeon HGW-Thermoplasmata-1
CGTTGCTGCCTTGCGTGCGCTGGATTATGAAGAAGCCGGAACCTTGTCCCACAAGGTGCGGGAACTCTATGCCGCCGCCAGCCCTGACGCTGCCGCGGTTGTTGAACTTCAGTTCGATGTGGCAGCGGCGGAATACAATGCGGCTGTAGAGCGCTACGAGACAGTATTCGCAATGACCGTGGGCTTGCTGGTTGCGGTGGCCATGTTGCTGGTCTGGATCGGTCTTGCCATGATCAGGTCGATAGGTCGTGCATTGGGTGGCGAGCCGGATGAGATCAACAAGGCTGCCAGCCGCATTGCCGCAGGCGATCTCGATTTCACCATTCCGCTGGCTGTCAATGACCGCAGCAGCGCCATGGCTGCCATGCGCACCATGCAGGAGAAAATCAACCTGCTGGTTACCGATGCCGGGATGCTTTCCCAGGCTGCTGTGGATGGCCGGCTTTCTACGCGTGCCGATGCTACCCGTCATCAAGGTGACTTCCGCAAGGTGGTGGAGGGTGTGAATGCCACCCTGGATTCCGTCATCGGCCCATTGAACGTTGCTGCCAATTATGTAGACCGCATTTCCAAGGGCGATATCCCGGCCAGGATTAGCGATCCCTATAACGGTGATTTCAACACCATCAAGAACAACCTCAATCAGTGCATAGATGCGGTTAATGCGCTGGTGGCCGATGCTGCCATGCTGGCTGATGCTGCAGTGCAGGGTCAACTGGCCACACGTGCCGACGCTGGTCAGCATCAGGGCGACTTTCGCAAGATCGTCGACGGCGTCAATCACACGCTGGATGCCGTCATCGGGCCGCTCAATGTGGCAGCTCAATATGTTGATGATATTGCCCACGGCAAGATTCCGGCAAAAATCACCGACAACTACAACGGCGACTTCAACGAGATCAAGAATAACCTTAATGAACTCATAGAAGTTTTGAGCAATAGGGGAAAAGATGTTTCTACGCTTATCGAATCCGCCATTCAGGGGAAACTCGACTTTCGGGCCGACACCTCAAAATATGTAGGTGTGCACAAAAACGCCATTGATGGGGTGAACAGTCTGCTGGATGCGGTCATTGCTCCCCTGAGCGTGGCGGCCGAGTATATCGACCGGATCTCCAGGGGGGAAATTCCGCCGAAGATCACTGACAACTACAACGGCGACTTCAACACCATTAAGCAGAACCTCAACACCTGCATCACGGCGATCAATACGCTGGTCGATGATGCCGGCGTACTTGCCGAAGCCGCCCGCGAAGGCCGGGTCACGGTCCGTGCCGATGCCGGACGTCATCATGGCGACTTCCGCAAGATCATCGAAGGCGTCAATGAAACACTGGAAATGATCGTCAACCCGATCGTCACCATCAAAACCGCAGCCGAGACCATCAACACCGCGGCCAAAGAGATTGCGCAAGGCAACACCGACCTCTCGCAACGGACGGAAGAACAAGCCTCCAGCCTGGAACAAACCGCCTCCAGCATGGAAGAACTCGCCTCCACCGTCAAACAGAACGCCGAGAACGCCAAGCAAGCCAACCAGCTTGCCATGACCGCCTCCAGCGTCGCCGTCAAGGGTGGAGAAGTCGTACAACAAGTCGTCGGCACCATGAGCGCCATCAACGACAGCGCCAAAAAGATCGAAGACATCATCAGCGTCATCGACGGCATCGCCTTC
>PGXE01000141.1 GCA_002838935.1 Thermoplasmata archaeon HGW-Thermoplasmata-1
TCGTCAATTCCAATCCACATATTTTCCCTCAATGCAAAATTATATATAGAATCGCAAATATACCATTCTGCTCGGTGATTCCGGATATGAATCAGTTGGAAAGATTAAACATTATTGATGCAGTCGTCGGCGCCATGCTCGAAGGCGGATACGCCGTTTCAGAGCGCTGCGACGTGCGCCCGATGTGCTTTGACCTTATTGCAAAGCGCGACGACGGCATACTCGTCATAAAGGTTCTCGGCAACGCCGACGCGCTGGACGAGGATGCGGCGCAAAAGATGATACGCATTGCCGTGAGCATAAAGGGGGCGCCTATCGTGGTTGCAGGGCGCACCAGCACAGAGCGGCTTGAGGACGACGCAGTATACCTGCGCCACAACGTCCCGGTAGTAACTTTCAAAACGTTCCGCGACTACGCGATAGACGACCAGTGCCCGATAGCGTATGCCGGGCCTGGCGGGCTTTACGCCGAGGTGGACAGCCAGCGCCTGCGCGCGATGCGCGAGTCGCGCAACCTTTCCCTTTCTTCGCTCGCAGGAATGCTTGGCGTATCCCGAAGGACAATAAGCATGTATGAGAGCGGGATGAACATGCTCGTCGATGTTGCGGCGCAATTGGAAGAATGGTTCGGCGAAGAGTTCGTAAGACCGATGCGCGTTTTCGAAGCAAATTTTATGGCGGAGGCGCTCGGCGAATCTGCAGCGCGCCCTCCCGGCAATGAAGAATACGCCATCCCATGCACCGATGCCGAAAGATACGTCATAGGCGAACTGACTGAAATGGGATGTGACGTCATTCATGTCAAAAGGGCGCCTTTCGACGCCATAGTCCAGAATGAGGATGCAGACCTCAACGTCCTTGCTGGAATCGGATGCGCCGGCGAAAGCGCCCGCAAGGCGCGAATCCTCAAGAGCATATCCGACGTTACCGGCGTCCGCCCGGTTGTGTTCGCGCAGGAGGCGCATGCAAAAAACATATCCGGCTCGCCGCTCATATCTTTCGAGGAACTCGCAAGAGTCCACACGCCTGAAGAGATGTTAGAACTGATAATTGAACGATCCTGAAGCGCCCGCGCTGCTCCTACTGGAACGCCCTCAAAACGGTGCGCCGCTTGCTCTTTCTCGGCTGTATGGCGTAAAAAGTATAGTGGCGCGGTATCCTAAGCTTCTTTCCTGTCCAGTATTTGCAGAGCGGGCAGCGCCATTCTATTGTCACTGTAGTTCCCGTAAGCGTCTTGTTTTTGAGGCGCTCCATAGTGGTGCGGCAGACAGGGCATTTTGCCGGGCGCCCCACGTCGTCCTCCCGCGTCTTCACTTCCACCCGGACGTGGCCGGAGCGCAGCGCCAGCAGGCGGACTTTTTCCGGCGTTGTGGAATACTCGGGGTCGTTCTTCTGCAACTCTTCCACAACCAGCCGGCGCAGGCGGTTCTGCGACTCTATGGTTCGGCTCCTTTCCATCACTACGATTATCGCCGCAAGTATTTCCTCGTCCTTCGGCAATTTCCAATGCCTTTTCTTATGCTCCGCCCTGGCTTCGTCCGGCGTCTTGTCCGGCAGGTTGAGGAGCGTCTGGTCTTCGGGGATTTCGTCCTGCTTGTCTGTCGTCATCAAAGGATTGTATTAAAAATTCGTAGATAAATGTATTCTGGACT
>PGXE01000036.1 GCA_002838935.1 Thermoplasmata archaeon HGW-Thermoplasmata-1
GCACGAGGCGTATCTTCTTGCCATGAACACGACAGGAAACATGAACGAGTTCCTGAACGGAACATACAAATACGCATCGGGTGGGACCGACCTCGACCCTGAATATGCCATTGACTGCGTGAGCGTCGGCTACGACTACTGGCCAATCGAGGAGAAAGAGGTGGCGGAGGCGCAGGAGGTAGATGTTAAGGAGACGCCGGGATTCGGCGCGGCTGCCGTGATGGGAACGCTCGCGCTCACGGCGCTCACGTTTTTCGTTCTCAGAAAACGAAAGGAGAGGTAGGCCGCGTAAACTACTCTCGGCACCCCGCAGGGCAGGCGAGACAGACAGGGCAGACAGGGCAGGCAGGGCAGGCAGCAGCGGTAGCGGCGCCAGCAGGGCAGACAGGGCAGGCAGGGCAGGCAGCAGCGGTAGCGGCGCCAGCAGGACAGACAGGGCAGGCAGCAGCGGTAGCGGCGCCAGCGGAACATATCGCCGATTATCCAAAAATTAAATATACTACATAAACCACTGACAAGCGATAACAGATGAATTTCCCCCGGCTTGCATGCGCAATCCTCGTTTCACTCGTTTTCGTACTTCCAGCGGCAGCGGCAGCGCGGTGCCTGGAACTGGGGGACGGTGTCGGAGGCGAGGGAACGGTCTGGGTGGACGGCGATTACGAGGCTCTTGTGACCGGGCGCACGGAAGGCCGGATGTACGGCAACACAGTCGTCCTCGCTGTCGCAAGGGAAGACACGGTGCTGCGTTTTGGCAGCGGCGTCAATCTGGCCGCAAGCCACGTTTCGATGAACATCAGCGTCGAGGACTGGAGCGAACCGGCGCTGCGCGAGGAGCATCCGCCGGAAACGAGGATCCGGGAGATCCCGTCGGGCGCGTCCTTCGAACTGTTCTGCGAGGAGGGTTCCAAGATACTGCTCTACGGAAAGCAGATGTGCTCTGTCGACCTGACGCTGGGCGAGGAGGGCAGGGCGGGGATATCGTTCTGTCCCGCCGGAACCGACCTTCGCCCCATGGAGCCGGAGGGCTACGACCTTGGGGCCGCACTGCCGGGCAGATGGCACGTGGCAGACGACCTGACGCCCGCGAGCGCCCATTCGCCCGAAATGGGCTTCGACGGCAGCTACCGGATGATCATATGCGGGCCTGAAGCGGTGGTGCCCTCCCTTTCCGAAAGCCTGTTCACGGGAGTGTGGGAAAGCCGGGAGAAGGGATTCTGGTACGACCAGGCGACGGGGGGCTGGCTCGGCCCCGGAAGCCACCGCGTCGTGCACGTGGACTACATCGAGGTCGAGGTCGAGTATTCCAGTTTTCTCATGGCGTTTGAGGGATTCGAGGTGACAGCCTATGCAGACAGGGCAGACTACTGGGTGAACGGCTCACTCTACGTTCCCCGTGCAGACGGCGGCTTTGACATCGAGGGCGAGACGATAGAGATAAACGACGAGGAACTGAGGGTTTCGGGCTACTTCCTGCTCCAGCCGAAAAGCGGCGATGAAGGAGTGGAGCTTCACGCCTCGAACGAATTCACGTCCATATGGACGCCGTCCCTCTCAAGGGAATACACCGCCGCCGCGCTCACCCTTGCCGCGATAGCGACAGCCGTTTTGACAGGTGCCGCATGGGCTCTTCGGCGCGGCATCTTTTCGATTCCGCTCTGGAGCAGGATAACGAACGGCAACACGCTCGACTTCGAAAACCGGCGCACGATATACGAACTGCTCAAAAAAAATCCGGGCTTAAGCCAGAGCGAGGTGCAAAAGATCATCGGCGTGGGCTGGGGCACGGTCCGCCACCACCTTGCCGTTCTCGAAAGGGAGGGATACATAAAATTCGCGGTATGCAGCAGGAAGAAGAAGTGCTTTCCTTGCGATATCCCGCCCGCGGAGAGAAAGCGCATGTGCGTCCTGTCCGACACCGCGAACCGCGATATCGTGGAGATAATACGCGGCAATCTGGGCATAACCCAGAGCGGCATAGTCGCGGCAACCGAATTTTCCCAGTCCACGATATCCTGCCACCTGCGCGAACTCGAATCGGCAGGCATCGTAAGGCGGGAGAGAAAGGGCAGATGGTCGCATTTCTACCCTGCGGCAGAATCTGCGGCAGAACCGGGGAAGAATTGACGACGCCTGCGTTTGTCAGTTTAAAGATGATATCTTGCAAAATTCTCTGCCGCTCATTCAAGCCAAGCCTTTTGAGATGCTCTTCCGTAAACTCGTCCCGCCAGATCAATGTCGTAAAACCGCTTCACTCTTCTTTGAATTCCGGCTCCAAAAGACCGGACTCTTTTTTCAAATATTGCTTTTTCTTTTTTGCCACCGAACACATTGCACCTATCCGAAATTGCCGGAAATTGCCGTTATTTACAATTTGTATTTTCGCCCCTTTTTTCTCCTATCGCCCGGAATATTTTAAGGGCGACCAAAACCTCCAAATCTTTGCGCTGGGTTCTTTCAGCGGCATCTGGAAATGCATTCTTGTAATCGCCAAAGGTCTAATTTCCGCTTTATTTCCGCTTTATTTCCGCTTTTCTTTTCAAAACGTATTCTGTTCCTCTTCCGGTTTCGCCTATTTTTTTAAATATCTCCTTAGAACACAACAAAGAGAAATCCATGCGTGCCATGCGATCAGTGACCCCGCCTATCTCCCTATATTCCTTATTCGTAATCTTTCCCTTTTCTTTTACATACATGACCGCGTTTCTCTGCCGCTCATTCAAGCCAAGCCTTTTGAGATGCTCTTCCGTAAACTCGTCCCGCCAGATCAATGTCGTAAAACCGCTTCCCTCTTCTTTGAATTCCGGCTCGGGGAGACCGTTTTCTCTGCACAGCCGCACCATTTCCTTCGTGCCCGAACCTATCTCCTGGACGTGTCCCGTTAAATAAAGCGGTCTGCATATCGACAGGTTGCGCGGTATCGACTCATGCCGTCCCTTCAAAGATTCGATTGTTATCCCCTGCATTAACCTGCCGGAATTCCATATCTCGATTCTATCCACGAATAATTTGACTTGTATCGAAGCGTTGGAACGATAATCCCTGTGCGCCACCGAATTTACGATTGCTTCGCGGATGGCAAATTCCGGTATTTCATATTTCCGTTTGAGCGAAGTGCTTCCAGATTCAGGTATTGCTGAAAGATTCAAAACGCCGACGATGAAACCAAACGCACCCTCGATCTGGTCGAAAAGAGTGCCTTCATATAGATGCTGGGTTATAAACGGCTGTTCAACATCCGTGCCCCTAAATTGGACGCAATTGACGATTGCCTGTGCATGAAATTTCTGTGGATCCTTTCCAAACAATAGAATAGCGGAGTTGGTTAATTTTCCATCCTTCAAAAGATGTAGGCGCGTAAGAACATCATCTGCGGGCGTAATTTCCCCCAATGGAAAATTTCTTTCTGCTTTTGCTTTTCTTAGAAACCATTCTATCTTTTTCTTATCAATATCATCAACGATTGAACCTTCGCAGACCTGCTCGTCCCAGTTCAATATCTTCTTCTCTTCTTTAGCCATCTTCCGTATTTCGTGCGAGGATATCCGCTGGTTGCTCTTTCCCACGCGCTTGTATGCCTTGTCATTGAAGAACACTGGTTTTTCAGGGCTTTCAACAACCTCTAAAACGATAAGCGTCTTGCCCTCTAACAGTGCGGTTTTAATGGACGGATACGAGGGCGGGTCGGAGTTTCGTTTTATATATCCCGCAAGGTCCTCAAGGGTATTTTTGCCGACATCGACACCGGCGGCTTTTCCCTTGTCGCTCACGCCGACGAGTATCGTTCCGCCTTTGTTGTTAGAGAATGCGGAGACACTCGCCATTATCTTATCTATCTGGGAAAGGGACGGCTTGAACTCGACCCTTTCGGATTCGCCGCCGGATATCAGGCCAATGAGGCTCTTTTCGCTACGCATCAACAGAACTCCCGATTACATCCACAATCTTCTCTCCCGCTTTTTCATTCCCGAACAGGTTTTTTGGATTAATGCGTTTCCCGCTCATCACCCCTGCCAAAGAATCTCACGATTATGATTATTTATGCTTATGATTGTCAGGGTTATAATTATTTCGCTCCGTCAAGGCAGTCAAGACCGGAAAGACGGCCGCACGCCATCCTGAGGAAAAAACGGAAAAGACCGGAAAGACCGGAAAGACCGGACAGGCGGCCGGCCGGCCTTCATATCGCCCAGATAGCCAAAAACTATTTTTTAACGCAAGTCGCTGGAGAAATAGGGAGAGGGGCGGCTGCGGAAAGCCGCGAGAAGCCACGCCTCTAAAACAGAAAGCAAAAACAGAAAGCAAAAACCAAAAACAGCAAAAAACGGCAAAAGATAGAAGTAGTTTGAAAACAACACAGGTGATGAAGATGAAGATGATAAAGAAGATGAAGGAAAAAAGAACTTTGACGGCCCTGCTCCTCGCAGGGATGATGATTGGAGCCGCGCTCTTCGCCTTTGGGGGAAGCGTAGCGGCAGAAGAAACCGATCAATCAAAGGGGTTTGTGATTATCGAAGATCCTGTCGACTTCTCGGACGTGCCAGGGTGCGAGAGTTTAGATATTCTAACCGTGACTGTATCTGAGTTGGACGGAGAACGTCTTAATTTTACTATCAAAGATAATGGCAAAATAACCTCTGCTACTTCCCTACCCTCTGGACTGCATTTAAATTACATGATAGATAGCACATCTATAGAGATTACAATATTTATATATGAAGAAGATAGTCCAGTATATCCAGATAAGGGCATTGTTGTGAATAATGCCCCACCAGATACCAAAGCTTCGGCAGAGGGAGATACTTTGAAAATATCTACTCCCTACAAGTCTCTGCCCGGTATTCATGTAGGTAGTATTTTGTCCAAGTCGTGGGCATTTACTAGAATAATAGCTGGTGGTGGGGGTGGTGATGATGGCGATATTGCACCAGGGCAAACACATGGAACAGGATATCCGGTTCCTGAAGAATACGGGAAAGACTACATCGTCACCATGGGCCCCAAAATC
The DNA here is from genome assembly GCA_002838935.1 of Thermoplasmata archaeon HGW-Thermoplasmata-1. Lineage (GTDB taxonomy): Archaea > Thermoplasmatota > E2. Next base: position 5,009 of record PGXE01000036.1, read on the forward strand.
GAACTGACCGCCGACGCCATCGAAAAGAGCGTCAAGGTAGGGGACGAGGTCCAGTTCTCGGTAGGGTTCAAGAACACAGGGCCCAATACCGCTACCGTGGGCCTGAGAGCGGACGCTTCCGAGAGCGGATGGTACGTCAAGTTCGAATCCAAGTCGCTCCAGATAGAGGCCGGGGAGACAGAGTATGCGACCCTTCTCGTCAGGCCTCCGCCGGATGCCGTCGAGGAGGATTATACTGATATTCTGGTCACGGCAAGGGGCAACAGCATGGAGTTGAAGGTCACTGTCGCAAAAACCACCTCGAACGTCGCTCCTCCAGGACAGACCCTCGATGATATGGACGATGCGGGCGGTGCATCCGCGGATTTGGACGGCGGCGGGACCCCCGGATTCGGGGCGATAGGTCTTGTGGGCGCAGTGGCAGCCGCATCCCTCATACTCGCAGCCGGAAAGAAAAGGAGACGCTAAAATTCTTCGAACATGCGGGGCGGAAGAGACCTGTTTTTTCGCCCCGCCGCCTCCTTGCCACCTGTGAACGACGCAGGCGAACAACGTAGGTGAACAACATGATTGATAATGAGAAGTCCAAAATCCTGCGAAGAGCATCCTCCCTGCTGGCGGTTCTCGTTTTCGCATCTCTTCTGCTTCCGACAGGCGTGTTCTTCGCATCCGCCGGAAGCCCTGATGACCCTGAAATCACGGATTCGACGGACGACCTGTGCCTGAGCACCGGCAGCGGCACGGTGGAAGAGGCTCCTCCTCCCATCGAGGTTCCCGGTTTCGGCGGCACGGCGCTTGGGAAGATGTGCGATATTGTCGCTGCCTACGTGGCTCTGGAGGACGACGTAGTCCTGAGGGTCGCCATAGAAATGGTTCAGGCTCCCGCATTTCCCGAAGCGGCAAAGGCCGGGCCGTGGGCGTTCCGCTTCACGGTAAACGAAACAGAGTGCGCGGCCAGCTGCGAAGCCGATAGCGCGAATCTGATGTTCACGTATACCCTCACGGTGGGAGAAGAGATTAAATCGGCGTCGGGACACATGGAAAACTCGACCATTTTCATGACCTTTCCAAAGGTGTTTCTGGGCGCGAAACCGGGAGAGAACCTTACCGGGATGTATGCCGAAACAGGCAGCCTGAAAGCGGTAGGAACGATATATGACCGTGCCCCGGATTCGGGATATGGCAGGGATTACACCCTTATGACCTGCGAAGCCAACATCACGCTCGAATCTTCTCCCGACACGGGCAGAGTCCTTTCCGGGCGAAAGGCCGTCTTTTCCATAACCGCCACCAACACAGGCAACATCGGCGCAGATATCAACCTCTCCGCAGAACCGTCGGCGTCGGGCTGGAATGCCGGATTCGAGGAAGCGGATTTCTTTCTCGACGGCAACAACACGTCCGAGGCGAGGTTTCTGACAGTATGGCCTCCCGAAGACGCAGGCGTGGGCGACGCCTGCGTTGTCGCGGTATCGGCAGGCAACGCGACCCTGAACCTGACCGTTGAGGTGGTCGATATAACGAAACCTGTCATCACGTCCGACTATCTCGAAAGAGGCGTTGATACCAAAGAATCGGCAGAATTCACAATCTATGTGACGAACAAGGATTCCGAAAAGTGGAGCTTCGATCTCGAAGCCGCCGCATCCGAAGAGGGATGGGAATGCGCATTCGAGCCTAACCCACTCGAGGTCGAAGGGCTTAACTGGGCTGAGACGAAGCTGACGGTGACGGCGCCCGCATCAGCCTCCGGTCCGTGCATGATTACGGTCTCCGCCTGCGGAGCAAAACTCGAACTGGAGGTTTTCACAAAAGACGCCGGCCCCGCAGATACAAAGAACGTCTCGCTGCCCGGTTTCGGTGTGCTTTTATGCATAGGGGGCGTAGGCGCGGTTTTGCTATGGCAGAGAAAAAACCGGTGACGAGAATTCCCGCCGCCCCGTTTCTCACTTTTTTGCAAAATTCAAAACACCCCTTCTTAGCAAAAGATTATCCAAAAAGTATATCTCCGATGGGGTAACTGCACATCCTGTGCCGTGTCGGTATACCGTGTCGGCGGGTCGAAGCAGGAATACGGGATACTCCGGTCATATCGAACCCATATCCAAAAAGTATATCATTTCGAAAGTCGCTGAGTGATAATAGGAAAGGGTATGGACGAGCGGGAGCGATATCTCCTCCCACCAGTTCCCGGCCGCACCGTCCATACGAAAGGGAAGGGAAACAAATCTATTAGGGCAGGGAGGCATGAGGACGATGCCCTAAACCGCAAAATCAGAATCACTGAAAGACACAGAAAACAATATAGTCAAGGGGACAAGGCAATGAAAAGGAAAATAGCGATGCTTACGGCGCTCTTTCTGGTCGTTGCGGCCTTTGCAGGCTGCACGGGAAGCAGCGGAGAGGATACCGGGACAGATGACCCCGGTCCGAAAGACGACTCGAAAGACGGTTCGGATGCCCCCGACCACCCCAATTTCTTCATCATCACGAACGGGGAAGCGGTCTATGGGGTAAAAGGCCTGCTGACCGAAGTCATATCGCCAGAGAACAGGGAAAGCCCTGATTCGAGGGTAAAAAGCGGAGGGGACTTCAATTTTTACGTGGGCGGGCTCGAAGAAGCGGATGCGCAATCCTTTGACTGGGACTTCGGCGACGGCGCCACCGCGTCTGGAATGGACGTAGACCACGAATATCCTTTCGGCGGCAGTTTTGTCGTGACCCTCACAGTAACCTATAACGACGATGCGACCGCGTCGAGGAGCGTCGCAGTCGGTCTCGATTACCGCGCGGAAGGGAAGGACACGGTGAGCGGAACAGGCTGCGTGGGCTATGACAAGGTGGACGGAGAGGAGTACTGGGAATACGCTTTTCATGTCAAAGAGGGGGCTAAGAAGATAATCGTCGAAACGAAGGCGGACGAGGGGGATGCGCCACAGCACGCCCTCGACAACGACATAGCGCTGCAGCTCCTCTCGCCCGGCGGCGAGGTGCTGGTGAAGTCGGATGAAGGAAGCCCCGCGGCAGACGAAAAAGTCGAACTGGACGGGGTAGGGGACAGCGGCGAATACCGCGCGAGGGCCGGCTGCTACGACGTAGGGGGGGACGGGCTTTTCTACGCCAATACGGGCGAGGTTTCATATACGATTACGATAGACGTTATCTACATCATGGAGGAAGAAGAATGAAAAAAACAATTGCGGCGGCGCTGGCGCTGGCTTTCCTGACGATCGCGTTTTCCGGCTGCCTGATGTTCCCCTTCAAAAAGGAAGTGGGCGCCAACACCATCGTTCCCGAACCCGAAAGCCTGGAAATAAAGGACTTCGATTCACTGGCGGGCGACCTGCTGCTGCCAGAGGATGCGTACGAGGCGGTTCCGCTCTTCGCGCCTCTTTTCAAGAACCACGGAACGAGGGTCGCGATAGGAAAGGCGCCCGAGGGAATGGACTTCGGGGAAGCGGAATATTCCCAAACGTCCCTCTTCTCGTCCATGCTCGCGCTCGCCCACTACGGCAAGGGCGGGGGCAACGGAACGGTCAGGGCGGTAGTGGTCGACAGCTACGAGAACACTTTGCGGGCGGGAACGCTCGCATGGCTTCTCGACGCGCCTATCCTCGTATACGGGAAGAGCACCGACGAGGCGCTATGGCGGCTCGGTGCGCATAAGCCGGAGAACGTGATGCTCATAGGCGGTTTCCGCGAGGATCAATACAGCAGCGGCGCGGGGTCGGCTCCGGTTTTCAGAACAGGCGAAGAGATACTAAACGAGACCCTCTCCGTCGCCGCGGAGAAGGGCGTCGGCCTGAGCTACATATCGGTCGTCAACCCCTGCGACGAGGATGAAATGGAGTCCTACTATAAGGACAACATGAAGAGCCCGTTCACCCCCCATCTCTCCTGCTTCGGCTCGATGTTCGCGGCATTGCGCGACGGGGTCACGATAACAGTGGAACCCGTTCCCGAGACCATCGACAAAACTATCCATGCCGCAGCCGACAGCATGAGCGCCGCGGGCATGACGCCGACACACCTGCTGATGCTTGGCGATTCAATATCCCTGCCGTTCGTCTACTACTGGGTGCCAGGCTACGACGGCGGCAACGATCCAGGGGTCCCCCTTTACGGCAGTGTGGGGCAGGTGCCGACAGACAACGTTTATGGAGACCTTGAAGAGCTATCGCCCGAATACAACCAGAGCGAGGTCGACGGCACGCCGATACCCGAAACCCTCCTGACAGTCGAACTTGCGAACGGGCGCGTCATTGCAAGGGATCTCGGCTGCCTGACCGACTACTTTTACAGGATGGCGTGCTACAACGAGCGCCTTGCGGCAACGAGCGGTCCGGCCGAGCCGCAGCCGCTGATGGGCGAGGAGTGGAACAACAACGCCTTCGCATACCACGCGACCCGCGCAGAGTTCGGCGCACCCGAAGAGGTCGAGGGTTGGATGATGCTTCTCCAGGAAGGCAAATTCAACGCCGAGGAAGGCTCAGCCTACGGCCATCTTGGCGCGGAGGGGATAGGCGTCGCGGGAGGTTATCTGGCAGAGAAGTTCGCAGCGGCGAACTTCATAATAGCGGGAGCTGACCATGGATGTCCAGAGGGCAACAGCGTGAGCATAAGCGAACTTCTGCCAATGCCACCGAACATAAACTTCCAGATTTCCTGCATGACAGGGCAGATAGACAACCACAACGACGAGTGGGAGGTAACAAAGGACGCATCCTACACCTACGCCATGCTGGAGAACGGGGTTGCCACATACATAGCGGCGATGAGGAGCACCTTTGGAACAACGCCACCAAGCCTCCCGAACGAGGAGGCCCACTCGGGCTCGTCCGGCGAGTTCTCCTACTTCTTCTTCGAGGAACTGATAGGCGGCGACTGCACCGTGGGGCAGGCGCTGGCGAACGCGAAGGCCAGACTGACTGTCGACATCCCTTCGGACGAGACCGTCGGGCACGGCAACGAGAACGTCGCGACAGTCATAAAGTTGGAGTATGAACTCTACGGCGACCCCGCGTTTAACCCTTATGAACCATGCAACGAAGGAACCAACTATGGTTCATAAGGCGGGGCTAATACGAACATAGTGAGTATTAGACCAACGCCTACGAGCCCTGTAACGAGGGCGCAAAACAGGGCTCGTATGGGCACGGCGAAGTCGAGGAATCACGCAACGATTCCGAGATAGAACGAATGACGCTACTGCGGCATTCGTCCGTAGCGAACAAAGTGAGCGTTAGACAAGATCGAGGATTTCGGAACGAAATCCAAGAGAGGACGAATCCGAAGGATTCTGTCTGCAACCTTACGAGCCTTGTAATGAGGGTTCAGATTAAGGCTCGTAAGGCGGGGTTAAGTCGAGGAAGCTTTGCTTCCGAGATAAGACTAATGAAGCGTCAGAATCATTAGTCTGTAGCGAACGTAGTGAGTATTAGACCAACGCCTACGAACCGTGTAATGAAGGCGCCGCCTGATTTATCACTCTTTTCAAAACCCAAAACACCCCTTCTTAGCAAAAGATTATCCAAAAAGTATATATTTGATGGCACAACCATCCTTTTTTCGAATTACCGCAAATGACACGGAAAATAATATCGCACCGAAAAATATAATTCCCGATTCCTGCAACGAATCCGATTTTCTACGAAAGTTTAATATAGTGGCAACACCACTTACGAATTGGTGCGGCGTATGAGGATTTTGGCAAGTATCCTGGCGATAGGCGCGTTAATCGCGCTTCTGGCGCTTCCCGCGGCATCGGCAGCGGTATGCGTCAACATGGGCGAAGGGGTGCCGGGTAAGGGGCATCTGTGCATGGGTGAAGAGAGCAGGGCTCTGGTGGATGGCTTTCTGGAAGGCAAGCTCTACGGAAACACCGCGGTTCTTGCGGTAGCCGAAAGGGATTCGCGGTTGACCTTCGGCTGTGGCGTGAAGCTGAAGGCAGAGCACGTTTCGATGAACATAACCGTAGAGACTAGCCTGAATCCGCTTCTTCCCCCGGATGAGAGAATCGACGAGGAGATACGGACCGAGCTTCCATCTGACGTCTCTTTCGAACTGTTCTGTGGTGATGGCGCAAAGATACTGCTCTACGGGGAACAGGCGTGCTCCCTGAACTTCAGGGCCGGGAACGACAGGCACTCCGCGCTCTCATTTTGCAGCGCCGGAACCGAGCTTTACCCCATGGAGCCCGAGGGTTACGACCTTGAGACCATACGCCTTCCGGGCTACTGGTACGTTGGCCGGAACACCGTGCCCTGCTCGCTCTGGTCCCCGCTTCTGAATTTTTCTGGGGACTACCGGATGTTCATACTCGGGCCCGATGCAAAGGTGCCCGAACTCGACGAGACCTTTTTCACCGGCATATGGGAAACGAGGGAGAAGGGCCTCTGGTACGACGAGACCACCGATTCCTGGATCGGCCCCGGATACCACGACGAGATACACATAGAGTACATAGAGATAACGATAAGCGAATCGGTATTCGAGCTTCCCATGGACGGCTTCAACGTGGATATCTACTACGACGAAGAGAGCAGCTACTGGGTCGACGGCACCCTGAAGATTTCGGATGCGACCGGAGATCTGACCGTGGGCGATGACTACTACGACTTCGACAACGAGGAGCTGGAGATCAG
>PGXE01000037.1 GCA_002838935.1 Thermoplasmata archaeon HGW-Thermoplasmata-1
AAAGGGATGACAGGCGAGAGATGGCGATATTCTCTATCGGATTGCTCCACAACATTTTTACTGTAAAAGTGAAGGTGGGATAATTCTGTCCCAAAGCCACCTACCATCTTCGATTACGTAAGTTTTTGTTTCCGAATAATCGACTGGAGGATTAGGATCGTTCCATGCACGAGATCCGGTTGCTTCCACCCCGATAAATGGAGCCAATGCATCAGGTGTTGAAATCTCCACGTCGGGCAGACTTAGATTTAGTGCTGCACTCCCACTCGGCACGAATGCCATCAGGCCTGCAAGCAGCATCATGGATGCCGCCCCTATCGTTCCAAACAATTTTATTGCTTGCATTTCTATTTCTCCTCGCCTGTTCCACAGAACAGGCTTGGATAATGGTATACTCTATCTCTCTCTATTTAAAAGTTTATAAAATAGGTGCCACAAAAATATCCGTTGCTTCCCCAAGATTCGAAAAATTGTTGTATGTTGCTAAAAGAGCACCTTGCTTGCAAATCCGTTAATTTCACTAATGGTTTAATGCTTTCTGCATCACTTCCGATAAAACATCTCGTATCCGCAACCGCAGATAAGCCGGCCTTTTTGCGTGTCGTGCGAGAGGAATCTCTTGCAGTTTGGGCATTCGAGCGACGACACGAAATGCTCCATCCACGCATCCCTCACGTCCGCCACATCCGCATCCCTCATCTTTTTGACCATCTCCTTTTGCGGGTCGGTCTTTGCGAGTACAAGCAGCTTTTCGTAATCCGGTTCTGCAACCCTGCCGCCTGCCGCTGCGGCAGCGGTTTTTCCCACGCCCGTCCTGCCGCTGGCCGCGATGCCCGTCTTTCTTAACACGACTGCAAGCAGAACTCCCGCGATGAAGCCGCCGAGGTGGGCGAAGTGGGAGGTGTTGCCCTGCGGCATCGATATCGCGTAAACGGTCTCCAGCGCGGCGAATATGAGCGCACCGGCATAGACCGGCACGCGCATGAAGATGAATATGACCGGCATCACTATCCTGTCGTTGGGATAGAGGACGGCAAAGGCGCCGAGTATGCCGAATATCGCGCCGGAAGCGCCGATCAGCAGGGTCGCTCCCCCCCAATTGAACGCGGAGTGAAGCAGCGGCGCGAGCGCTCCGGTGACAAGATAAACCGCAAGGAGCCTGCTTCTCCCGACCCTCTCCTCGAACGGCAGCGCCACGAGCGCCATGACGAGCATGTTCATCACAAGGTGGATCGGGTCGGCGTGAAGGAAAGCGGAGGTGACAAGCGTGTATGCCGAGAGGAAGTTTTCGGGCAGAAGGTATTCGGGGCGAAAGCCAAGGTTCTGGACTACCGGCGAGGTGATCGTGTACATGCCCGGTCTCGCGGTGCTGAATATGCACAGCACGAACACCGCGACGTTAGATACTACGAGCGAAAGGGTCATCGAGCCTTTTCTCACGTATGCGTATGCGACCGAAAGGGCGACTGCGGCGACTGCGGCAACGCTCAAAACTATTCCCGTCGGCTCGCTCATCCAAATCTTCTCCGCCAGTCTATTAGCACCACTATAATCGACGAGGTGATGATAGCTGTTGCGGTAAGGCCGCTCCCGTTTGCGGAGATCGCGGCAGCGAGAGGTGCGTACGCGGCAGAATAGAGCCATCCGTGGCCCGCAACGGCGCAGTTGCTTGAAAGCTCCCAGTCGCACTCGAAGACGGCCGCGAAGTAGCCGGCAAGCTCCCCGTTCTCGATTATGACTCCCGCTTCCCTGTTCGCGGCAACAGAATTTTCGTTCCAGTTGACACTCGATATCAGCACGGATCTTCCGTCGAAAACGCCGCCCTTGTTGTGCAGATTGACAAAGTGGGTGGCATTGGTATAAAGCAGGAGCGTCGAGATGTTCCTTGACCGCAGGTATTCCATGGTCTCCGCATTGAGGTCGTTCGAATCCCGCCCCGGCCTTGAGAACGATGGATTGTAGTTGAGCAGCACCCTCACCTTCACGCCGCGCTCGGCTGCACGCACGAGCGCCGACACGAAAGGGTTTTCCCCGTCGCTCCAGTTCCGGTAGATATAGAGCTGCTCTATGCATATCGTCCTCTCGCACGAATCTATCAGGGATACTATGGCGTCAAGCGAGTTGTCCGGGGAAATGACGGGCGTGATGTTGAAAACCCCAAAAAACTCTGCAAGCGCCCCGGTGCTGTAATCCGGCACGCCCGCCGAATCGCGCGATTGCGGTGCTTCCTTTGAGCCCGTCTTCCCGCGAACGGATGCGAACGATGTCGCCGCCGATTCTCCAAGGAACGCCGTGTGCGCGAGTTCCGGATTCGTGTCTGCAAGGAAAAGGCCGGCAAAGTAGGAAGCCGCCTCCCGGTTTTTTATTATCGCGCCCCACTCGCGGTTGCCGATCGTCCGATCCTCTGGAAGGTTCGAACCGCCCATGTTCGCGCTCATCACGAGCACGGATGCGTTGTCTGCGACCATATACTTGGCGTGATTGAAGGGATATGGCGAAAAACGCCCCTCGCCCGGCTGATTCACCATGAAGCTCACCCTGCATCCTGCGGCAGAGAGCATGTCCGCTATCCCTATCTCTTCGCCGTCCACGCCGCCGACAGGCGACCCTTCGAGAAACAGCCTGACGTCGACTCCCCTCTCTGCGGCTCCCGCGACCAGCATGGCAAGCGGAATGGAGGTGAACTTGTAGACGTTTATGTAAAGCGATTCTCCGGCCGAATCTATGAAGGACGAAACCGCATCGAAGCCGTTGTCTGGCGACATGAAAGGGATGACCGAGCCGCTAACAGACATGGCAAGCGGCGGCGGTATGCGCACGACCCCCATCTTTTTTGAAGCCTTCCAGTCTGCGGCGGTGTCTGTGTCGAATAGCATGACGGTCGCCCCGGCATCCCCTTTGTCTGCCAATGCCCTTTCGAATATGACTCCCTGCTGCGCTTCGGTGAAAGGTTCGCCATTCCATCCGCACCCTGCGCTCGGCGGATTCACCCCGCCGTAAAGAAACGCGTCTATCGTATGGTTGAGATTGTCCTTTAACGCCACGAGGCCGCCGTTGTTGGGAAGAGAAAAACTCTTGCCGTCCAGTTCCTTCCAGCAAAGGTCGGCGTGGCGGCCTGTCTGGCTGGCGTAGGCCGAAAGGTTTTGCGTGACGATGATGGATTTTCCGGGCTGCAGGAACGTGCCTTGCGGCAGCGCGAACCCCTTTGCGTCCTTGAGCGGCCGCTCGGGCGTCGAGGTCACGACCCAGCCGGAGACGTTTATTTGCGATGAAAAAGGGTTCAGTATCTCTATGAACTCGTTGTTCATCCTGGGCTGGGCGTAAGGATAGACCGCAGAGAGAAGCGCGCGCCCATCGGGCAAAGGGGATGAATCCGCAATCGAGAAGGAGAAAGACCGCGCGTTGTTCGATTCGTCAAGCTCCTTTACCGCGCCGCCCGCGTCCGCCGTAAACCGCAATACGTAATCCCCTGACGCCCACCCGGAAGTGTCTATTGTCAAAGACGGTTTTCGGTAGATGTTCACGGGTTCTATATCCACGCTCCGGCTTGTGATGGCGGCATCGCCCCGCGTTATCCCGCAAACGGCAATCGAGGCTTGCGTGGGCGTACTGCGCGAGCCCTTGTTCGATATGGTTGCGGTGACTTCGAGGGTTTCTCCTTCCAAGAACGACGCGCCCGCGCCGCTTGCGCTCCCCCCGACCGCGAGCGCAGATACGTAGAGGTCTGGCAGGTCAAGACCGAAAGGGCATTCGACCACCTGCAACTTCGTGGGGTCGCCTGTTGAGGATAGACGGATTTTGGCAGAAAGAGAGGGCGACGATACAGCTGAAACAGAAACCGTGAAGGTAAAAGTCGAGTTCGAGCCGCGCGGGATATCGAGATACGCCTCTTTTGGGGAAAGCGACCAGCCTGCGGCATCGCCTTCGACTGCAACTGATATCGTGTCGTCGAGCGTGCCGGTGTTGCCGACCTGGACCGAGAATTGCGAGGAGTTACCGGGTTTGACCAGGTTTTCCTTTGTCCCCCAATTGCAATTCGCATTGAAGCCGTAGCTTCCCGGCCTGACTGAAATGCCCGACCTGTTCCAAACCTCCTTGCGGTCGGCATCGAACAGGCGCAGAGTGTAGTTATCCCCTGTCGGCGCGGAGATGTTCAAAAATCCTGCAAGTGCCGCGGTCGCTTCGTCGGTTTTCTTTTTCCCGGTTTCGTTTATGCCGTTATCTTCCGAAACGTAACAGCCGACCGTTCTTCCAAGATTGTCCTCCATCACTGCCACAAGGCCGCCGGTATTTGCATAATCCCCATCTGCAAAACCAAGAAACCAGCCGCCTTCGGTTCCGTTCGCGGTCGATGAGTCCATGTCCAGAAGACCGATGCGCACGAAATCCTTGAGGTCATAGGTCGATTTTCCGGTCTTCCTTGCATGCAAAGAAAGGTATATGCCGTCCGATTCGTTAACGAAACTCCCATAGCTCGTTGAATCTGGATTGACCCTTACACACACTGGGCCGGACCACGCTCCGTTTTCGTCGGTAGTGAAATTAAATGCCATCCAGTCCGAACGTTGCCATTTTTCGCCCGTCCATGTCCTTGAAGGCCATTTCAATGTTCCGCTTACTTGTCCATTCAGGCCGCACCTGATGTCGTAAGAGGTTTTCGGCAAAAGACCTGTACAATTAACGAAGGTGCATAATGGCGTTCCATCCTTTGCAACGTATTCAGGATAAAGGTCAAAAGATACGGATGGCCCGCTTGTGCCTTGCGCAAAACAGGTTGATGGCATCTGGCTGACGCACGCAAAAAGCAGAACAAGGACGAGCAGCGCAGAAGCGAGCCTCACGTTCTTCCCATAATACGATGCGGGCCAAGCCGTTAAGAACATTGCGATTTTTCATCGGCGTTGGAATGCGGTCTTGCGCCGCTGTCCGCTTTTCGTCTTTTCGCGCGGGCGAGGGCGGCATCCGGGGCGCGATCAACCGGAGAACTGCACAACCGTTAAATATCAAGCTGCCGATTGCCTGTTTCATAAGGTGAGCCAATGGCAAAGCAGAAGAAAGGTGAAGGATTCCATTCGTCGGCAGGCCTGATACGCTACTTCGACGCCGAGGAGAAGACCTCACTAAGGATAAGCCCAAAGGCGGTTGTAATCGTTTCGGCCCTCGTAGCCGTGGTGCTGCTCGTTCTGGGATACGCGCTAAAGTTCTAGATTCTTTTACAAAAAGATTATCGGCGGTTTCGGTAGCCCTTTTTGTTTGCTCTGCCAAAACCGGCGTTTTTCGCGTTTTCGACCTACACCACTATCCGGAGTTCGTTCTATCCAATCGGCCTAATTCTGAGATTCATTCTACCGTAATCAGCGTTTCCATCACGCTTTTCAGTTCTTTCGCACTCGATAGGAGGTGGTCCGCTCCGGCCTCCTCCAGCGATTCCTTCGTGCCGTTGCCCCACAATACGCCTATCGACGCCCTGCATCCTGCAGCCTTTCCTGCAAGTATGTCCGCAAAGGTGTCGCCGATCATCACCGCTTCCGGGGGGCGTATCGAAAGCGCGCGGCAGGCATCGAGCACGGGCTCCGGATGCGGCTTCAGGTTCCTTGCGTCGTTGTCCCCTATTATCACGTCCACGCTTGGCGCAAGCCCCAAAAAGCCGACGACCTCTATCGCCTCCCTGTCGCTTTTCGTTGTTACGACCCCGACCATGATGCCGCGGCCCTTGAGCCATTCGATTAGCCCTATCATGCCGGCATAGGGTGTTTCATCCTTGATCGAGTTCTTGACGTAATGCTCGCGGTAGTATTCCATCATCTCCCTTATCCGCTCTTTGGGCGCCCTCAGCATAAGTATCTGGCTTAGCGGGACGCCTATGAGGCCTTTTACCTCGTCGGCGGTGAGCGGTGCGTAGCCGTGCACCTCGAGGGTGTGGTTTATGGTCCGCCTTATCGCGCCGCGGCTGTCGGCTATCGTGCCGTCGAGATCGAAGAGCGCGGCCTTTACACGCATCATGCAAACCCGATATGCGCAACCATTTAATAATCCCCCGTCGGATTCGATGTCGATTCGGATGACTGCGAGAACCATAGATGGAAAGGCGATAGCAGCCGAGCTGAGAGAGAGCATAAAGCGCGAGGTCGAAGAACTCAGAAAACTGACGGGAAAGGTTCCCGGGCTTGCGACCGTGCTTGTAGGCGACGACCCCGCCAGCCACGTTTACGTGAAGATGAAGAACCGGGCTTGCGAGCAGCTTGGCATCTACTCGCGAAAAGTGGAGCTTCCAGCAACAGCCACCGAAGAAGAGCTTCTTGCCCTTATCGAAAAGCTAAATTCGGACGATGCGATAAACGGGATACTGGTGCAGTTCCCGCCGCCAAAGCACGTAAACAAGGAGGCGGTCATACGCGCGGTCGCCCCGGAAAAGGATGTCGACGGCTTCCATCCAAAGAACGTCGGCGAGCTTTTTTTAGGCAACGAAAAGGTGCTTGTCGCCTGCACGCCGCTAGGTGTGATAAAACTGCTTGAACATGAGAACATCGACGTCGCCGGAAAGGAAGTAGTCATAATCAACCGTTCGAACATAGTCGGAAAGCCTCTTGTGGCGCTCATGATCAACCGCAGCGCGACCGTCACGGTCTGCCACAGCAAAACCCGGGATATGAAAGAACACGCCCGCAGGGCCGACATACTCGTAAGCGCCGCGGGCAGGGAGGGTTTTATAACCGCAGACCACGTGAAGGAAGGCGCAACCGTAATAGACGTGGCGACTGTCAGGCGGGAAGACGGCAGCCTTACCGGGGACGTGCTCTTCGACGAGGTTTCGATGAAGGCGGGAGCGATAACGCCTTCGCCCGGCGGCGTCGGGCCGATGACGATAGCCTGTCTCATGCAGAACACCCTTCTCGCGTTCAAGATGCAGAACGGGGTTGGCGATTTTTCCGCGCGCCGCTGAGCGCGCCGCTTTTCGATTTTTCTACAATGGCAAAAAGGCTGCGGCTGCCTTATTTTCGTATTTTGGGCGCCTCCCGCAGTAGTATTATAAGGCCTCTCGCCAATCATAAGTTGTGAACATATGTCCAAGACGAAGATAGTCTGCACGATAGGCCCTTCTAGCGGAAGTCCAGAGATTCTCGAGCAGATGGTAAAAGCCGGCATGAGGGTCGCGAGGCTGAACTTTTCCCACGGCACCCACGAAGACCACCGTCTTGCCGCCGAGAACGTGCGCTTCGTCTCGCGCAAGCTCGGCGTGCCGATCGCCATACTCCAGGACCTCTCCGGGCCCAAGATAAGGATAGGAAAATTTTCAAGCGACCCGATTACGTTGAAGCCGGAAGACGCGTTCGTGCTGACGTCGCGTGATATTATGGGCGATGAAAACGAAGTGAGCGTAAGCTACAAGGGGCTGCCGCGAGACGTTAGGCCCGGCGATACCCTTCTCCTGAGCGACGGCAACCTGCAGCTAAAGGTCGAGCGCATCGTCGGGGAAGACATCTTCTGCAAGGTGATCGTCGGCGGACCGCTATATTCCCACAAGGGCATCAACCTCCCGACAGGCACGATGGAACTTTCGGCCATGACAAAAAAGGACGAGGCTGACCTAGAATTCGGCATAGGCCAGGGCGTGGACTACGTCGCCCTCTCGTTTGTGCGAAGCGCATCCGACGTGAGGCTCCTCAAGGAGAAGATAAAAAAAGCTGGCGCACGCATATCGGTCATAGCGAAGATAGAGAAGCACGAGGCAGTCGAGAACCTCGACGAGATAATACAGGAGGCGGACGGCATAATGGTGGCAAGGGGCGACCTCGGGGTAGAGATACCTTTCGAGGACGTGCCGCTTGTGCAGAAGGTCATCGTGCGAAAGTGCAACGAACTCGGAAAACCGGTGATAACCGCAACGCAGATGCTGATAAGCATGGTCGAAAGCCCGCGCCCGAGCAGGGCCGAGGTGACCGACGTCGCAAACGCCGTGCTCGACGGCACGGACGCGCTCATGCTCTCCGAGGAGACCGCTGTCGGAAAATATCCCGTAAAGGCGGTGGCGGCAATGGCGAGGATAGCGGAGCGAATCGAATCGTCGGCGGAGTTCATCGGAAGGATGCGAAGGCGCGAGATGCCGGAGCGCGTGACTGTGCCCGACGCCATAAGCCACGCCGCCGAGGTTACGGCAAGCATGCTCTCTTCGCGCGCCATAATCACGCCGACGAGTTCCGGGAGCACCGCCAGGATGATTGCCCGCTACCGCCCGAGCCAGCCGATAATAGCGATAAGCCCGAACCCGAAGACCGTGCTGCAGCTCTCGCTCGTCTGGGGCGTCATACCTGTCGCGGTGGAGTCGCTTGCGGACACCGACGACATGACGGCAAAGGCTAAGGAGATAGCAAAAAATGTCCTGAACGTTAAGGACGGTGACACGGCCGTTATAACCGCAGGGGTTCCGATAGGTGTTGAGGGGACGACGAACCTCATAAAAGTGGCGGTTTTTTAGGGTAAAAAAAGCGTTGTTTGATGAAAATCGAAAATCACAACCCCGGAATCCTCATCTTTCCCTTATCCTTTGCAAGCGCCGTCACCCTCGAATCGGACCGTTCCGCCGCGAATTCGTAGCCGAGTTCCTGCGCGAGCTGTTCCGAGAAACTCTTTATCTTTTCGTGCGACGGCATGTTCTGTATCGTCATGCGCTGCCTGCTGTATCCGACAAAGACGTATCCCTTGGGCTCTACGATAAGAGGGTCTGCGATCCGGTCGAGCCTGGCATATTCCCTGACGTGCCCGTCGATGTTCCAGAGGTCCACGAGCGTGTGCCTTAAGACGGTGCGGGTGCCGAGGCTTGGCAAAAGCTCAAGGGTTTCGTTCAGCTTCTCCCAGCCCTTCGATATAAGGGGGGCGCAGAGGTTTTTGTAGATTTCCTCGCTTGGCGCATCCACGGAAACGTAGAGCTGCCGCGGCAGGGTGTCCATCTTCGCAAGCGCTTCCGGCGTCGTGCCGTTCGTGACCAGGAAAGTGGTCATTCCCCGCTTGTGGCACTCTTCGAAGAACTCGCTTAAGCGCGGATATAGCGTCGGCTCTCCCGAAAGCGAGCAGGCGACGTGCCTTGGCGCAATGGCCTCGTTCCACTTCGCCTCTTCGCAGCGGGGGTCGCCCTTGAACCCCGTAAGGAGCTTGAACTGCGCTTTTATGGATTCGTCGAGGATGAATGCGGGGTCGTCCACGGCGTCGCCCTCGCCAAAGCCCATCTGGTTGAAACCCTGATAGCGCCAGCAGTAGAGGCACTTGTGGTTGCAGTGGTTTATCGTCGGCGTCATCTGGAGGCAGCGGTGCGTTGTTATGCCGTAAAAGTCCGCCTTGTAGCACTGCCGTCCGTGCAGAAGCGACTGGCGCATCCAGTGGCAGAGCTTCACTCCGGTGTGCTCGCCCACGAGCGCGTAGTGCTGCTTTTGAAGTATCTTGACAAGGTCGGGATTGAGGGGCATTACGGGGTTGCATCGTTTCTGCCAATAAAAGTTTTGGCGCGGGCTGCTAAGAAAACAGAGGAGAATAACGTATTCGCGTTTTCACGTCTCATTCATTCCACCCTTGATAAAAGCACCTCGGTCGACAGCTTCGAAACATAGAACTTGTCGAGATAGTCCTTTACGGTCAAGATGAATGTCGCATGCGACCATACCAGCGGCATGACGCTCACCGCTTCACCATCGCCGGAATCTATCTGCTCTGGCAGCAGGTTCGTTTCCGTAGCCGTCGACGCAGCCCATTCGATGAGTTTTAGCGCCTTGTCCTTCTTCCCGAACTTGATGTATGCCTGGGCAAGCCACAGCGTGCATATTATCCACGGATTCTCGTGGCCATGATAGCTGTCTCCCTCATACCTTGCCAGCCCTCCGGTTCTCGCCGCCCAAAGCCTCTTCTCGACAGATTCTACAAGTTCCTTTGAACGCGGATCGTCAGGTGTGAGCACGTCGAGGTTTATGAGCATCAGCAGGGATGAATCAAGACTGTCATCAAGCGGATCAATCGCCTTGCGGAACGATTTTTTATCTTCGTTGTAAAAATTTGATAAAAGCGACTCGTTCATCTTCTCCGCAGTTATGGCCCACTCCGAACGATCCTTGCCAAGCTCATTGGCTATGCGCTCGGCATCCCTAAGGCCCTTTATGACCGCGGCGACGGAATATGCGTTGACCGCCTTTTTCTCTTCCCATAAATCGAACGACGGCTTCGGCAATCCTGTTTCTTGGTCCGTGAACCGCGAAAGGAACCTTGCCGCGCTCTTTATCATCTGCCAGTGGCGGAGCAGGAATACGGTGTTTCCCGTTTCCAGATAATTACGCCACGCCGCGCTTATTACCGTGGCCGTCTGGTCTATCTGCAGGAATGGGGGCGGATGCCAAGTTGAGCCTAACGACCCGTCCGGCAGATGCCGGTGGAGGAAATAGCCCTCCGGAGACTGGCAGTCGTTTGCGAACTTTATAAAACTCCTCGCCATCTCCTGCATCCCTGCGGCAGACATCGCCATGGCTATGTACCCTCCGTCCCTCCACCAGCAATATCCGTATGTATCGCCAACGAGATTTAGGGTGCCTATGTCTGGTGAAGCGATTACAGACCCCCGCCCGTCGGCGCAGTTGGCAATTACAAAAAGCGAGCGGCGGTATATCTCTGCAACCCTTTCGCTGAACTCGTCGGGCAACTTTGGCGTCCTTCCTGCCGCCCACGAAATCCAGAACCTGTCCGACTCCATTTCAAGGTTGTACAAGTGCCCCATGGGACTCTCGTGCGGGGTTTGCGTGTCGCGGCCGACCACGTAGTCGTACTCCGTGTTTATCTCCTCCCTTGACCTGCCGCATAGCACCAGCATATACAACTGGCACTCTTTCTCCGGCCATATCTCGATGTCCCACTGCACTGCCGAATCGACCGAGCCGTGGCTTATCCCGCCCCCCTGAAGCTCGCCGTCTTCGGCATCCATGTGTGTTCCCTTCAAGCCTTTGAGAGTATGCTCGCCGCACGCATGGTTCGTGAATTCCGGGAAGCCGGATATATTGAAATATATTCCCTGCTTATAGTGGACTATCGAAGGCCTCGTTTCGTCCCAGTAGCAGGTTTCCTGAAATGAGGATTGCTTCATATTGAAAGCCTGATAGTGGAATATGCGCAGGCGCACGTGAGATTGGCTTGTGAGGACGAACTTGCGTATTATTATGTCATGGTTTGGGTGGACGCGGTCTATTATATTCACTGTCAGATCGCCCTTGGAACATTCCGTAACGCAGGTATTGCTGTTGCCAAGGGATTTTTGCCTTATATCCCAATTCCTGTTTTTGCAAATCCACTCGAACGCACCGGAGTCGACGTGGTAGATGCCCACTCTCGATTCAAGAAGGTTCTGCCAGAGACCTATATTGGGGTAATAGAGGTTGTTCCATCTTCCCCCCTCATCTATTGTAAGAAGGATGTTCGGGTTGCTTGTCATCAGCGTTATGTTACTCATACACGTCATCTCTGAAAAAACTGCGCGACTGCCGCCGTATATATAGGGTGGTATTATCTCCTGCTCAATTTAACATAATCTCCGAGCGAGAAATCTCCGACCTTTAGGTCGGGGATGAATCGCCCGGATTGGCCTTCTTTTTGGAAAAAGTTCTTTTTCTCTTAAG
>PGXE01000142.1 GCA_002838935.1 Thermoplasmata archaeon HGW-Thermoplasmata-1
ATTTGCGATTTATGCGGCCCAGAGCGCCGGAGAATGGATTCTGGGCGTCATTAACAACGCCATCAATACCGTTATGAACCTGCTTTTCGGAAATCGCGATGGAGGCGCGGCGGCGTCCGGCGGCGCCGTAAACGCGGCGGCAGTTGCAAGCGCAAAGATCGCGGGAGAGAAATCAATTCTTCTTGCGGTGCTGTGCGGAGCAACGGCGGCGCTTACTGCAGCGGCGATACTTTCCAAGGTGGCGCTGGTCCCGCTTTACTCTCATATTCCGGAGGGAAAGGCGCTCGACAACCCGCAGAGGAAGAAGATATACGAGACCATACAGGCGAACCCAGGCATAAGGATAAGCGAGCTGGCGAAGATTGCAGGCATCGGCTGGGGCGCGACGGTTTACCACATAACGGTGCTGGAAAAAGGGAATTACATAGCGTCGAGCGTCGGCTCGCGCAGCGCCGGGCTTTTCGAGAACAACGGGCGCTACACAAGGGAAGAAAGAAAGGTAAAATCGCTTCTCAGCATCGGCAAGTCCTCGCTTGTCCTCGATTACGTCCGCACGAATCCCGGTTCTTCAAGCGGAGCAATATCGGGGGCGCTTGGACTTTCCAATCCGATAACTTCATGGTATACCCAGAAACTCTGCGAATACGGGCTCATCAGAAAGGCGCGGAATGGAAAGAGCGTGGCTCACTATCCTATTGAAAGCGCAGTTGCAGGCGGGGCGAGCGCGCAGTGATTTTATCTGCATTCTTGATATAAACGGACAATAATTCCGCAATCTACATTCTACAATCTAAATTCACTCGTATTCTACCGGATCCTTGATTCCCGCTTCCTTGAATCCTTTGAGCCGGAGCAGGCAGGAGTCGCATTTCCCGCACGCTTTTTTCCCGCCTTTGTAGCATGACCACGTAAGATGAAGCGGCGCCCCCAACTCCATGCCCTTGCGCACGATGTCCTTCTTTTTCAGGTGGATTATCGGCGTCTCTATTTTGATTGGCCGCCCTTCCACGCTGCACTTTGTCGCAAGCCGCGCCAGTTTGCGGAATGCGCCGAAATATTCCGGCCTGCAGTCCGGGTATCCGGAATAATCCTGGTCGTTTGCGCCGATGAAAATCGCGCCGGCGCCGACTACTTCCGCATAGCCGAGAGCGACGCTCAGGAAAATGGTATTTCGCGCCGGGACGTATGTTGCCGGTATGTCGCCGCCTATGCCTTCGGCGCCGCGTTCAGGCACGCCTATTTTTGAATCTGTAAGCGCCGAGCCGCCAATCTGGCGCAGGTCCAGTTTTATTGTCTTGTGCCCGGCGGCGCGAAGCGCCTTAGCCACCGCCTTCGCCGACTCCAATTCCTTTTTATGGCGCTGTCCGTAATCGAAGGAGAGTGCGTAGATTTCATAGCCGCGCTTTTTCGCGATGGCGGCTGTGACGCAAGAGTCAAGCCCGCCGGAGATGAGGCAAACCGCTCTCTTATTGATTGTAGATTGTTGATTGTAGATTGTAGATTGTAGATTATAGAATGCGGAGTGCGGATTTCGGCGTTCGCCCCGAATTCCGAATTCCCGATTCCCGGACCCCGAACCCCGATTCCCGCCTTTCAACTTCATTTTCCCTCCCGCCTTTCCCTATTCTGGTATGTGCGTATTGC
>PGXE01000143.1 GCA_002838935.1 Thermoplasmata archaeon HGW-Thermoplasmata-1
GCGGAAACCGGCGACGACGCGCATCTCATAGGTGCAGACCTCGCAATCAAGAACAGGGACAACATCAACCTGATGAGGATGATGCGCTGCTGGAAAGGGATAAGGCACGAGCAGGGACAGCGCGTCCGCGGACAGCGCACCCGGGCGCACGGACGACAGGGACTGGCAGTCGGCGTCATAAAGAGGGCGGAGCCGCAGGGCGGAGCCAAGGATGCAAAGAAAGAGGATAAGAAATAAGGAGGGATTGAATGGGAGTTCCAAAGTTCAGCAGACGCACTTATGACCGACCGTCCCACCCGTGGCGCACTGACCGCATGAAGATGGAAACCGAGATGCTCAAGAAGTTCGCACTCAAGAACAAGAAAGAGTTCTGGAAGGCGGAAACCTATCTTCGCATAATACGCGGACAGGCAAGGGAGCTTCGCGCTCGCGTTAAGGCGGGCGAGGCGCAGGCAAAGAAGGAAGAGGCGCTCCTCATACGCAGGCTTTTCAACCTCGGCATGATCCAGACAGCGGACGCGATGCTTGACGACATTCTGGCGCTTAATGTAGAGTCAGTATTGTCCCGCAGGCTTTCGACAATCGTTTACCTGAAGGGACTTTCCGGAACAATCGAGCAGGCGCGCCAGTTCATCAACCACGGCCACATCGGAATCAACAGCCACAAGGTTTCGGTTCCGGGAATGCTCGTGACACGCTCGCAGGAGCAGAACATCGCATACATGTCCGGCTCTCCGCTCATGGACTCGATGCACCCGATGAGGCCGAAAGTCGAGTTCGGCGCGGCGCCGAGACCCGAGGCGAAGCCGGTTGAGGCAAAACCAGTACTGGCGGTAAAACCAGCCGCGCCTACAACAGCGCCGCAGGCACAGGCAGAGTCATCGCAGGCCAATCAGCCGAAGGGGGCATAAGGAGGGATGATTATGGGAAAGTGGGGAATAGCACATATATTCGCATCATATAACGACATAATAATAACGATAACCGACCTGACGGGCGCGGAAACAATTGCAAAGTGCTCCGGCGGAATGGTCGTGAAGGCGTGCAGGGAAGAAGGAAGCCCGTATGCGGCAATGCAGGCGGCCACCCGCGCGGCTGGAGCTGCTCTGGAGAAAGGATTCGAAGGAGTCCACATAAAAGTCCGGGCGCCTGGCGGAAAGAACGACCAGAAGCCAGGACCGGGCGCGCAGGCGGCAATCCGCATGATTGCAAGGGCAGGGCTGAAGATAGGAAGGATTGAGGAAGTAACCCCGATACCGCATGACGGCTGCAAGGCCAAGGGCGGACGAAGGGGACGAAGAGTGTAAGGGAGTGGTGAGTGACGAGTGGTTAGTGGTGAGTGACCAGAACGTGCTGACCACTAACCACTGAACACTGACCACTGTTCAAAATGGTGTATCTATGAAAATTGAGCCAAGGGAAATTTCGGAGAACTCGATGCGCTTCGTGATAAGGGATACGACGCCGGCGTTCGCAAACATGATACGCAGGGCGCTTGTCGTCAGCGTTCCGAAGCTCGCAATCGACGACGTAATGATATACGACAACACATCCGCGCTGTTCGACGAAATAATCGCGCACAAGCTGGGCATGCTTCCGATACCTAC
>PGXE01000038.1 GCA_002838935.1 Thermoplasmata archaeon HGW-Thermoplasmata-1
TGGAATTGTGAATTCCACAATCCAACCGAAGATTACTTCGGTCTCTCGTGGAATTGTGAATTCCACAATCCAACCGAAGATTACTTCGGTCTCTCGTGGGATTATAAATCCCACGATCCAATCTATGATTGGTGGGGGTAGTTCACCTGTTGTCTTTGCCATACAGTCGGAAATAATTCTTGTGGAAAACAATCTCGGGAAAATACGCAACACCGGCGGCAAGCAAATATTAAAATAGGGATTGCGATTGACACCCATGGCCAAACTGGTCGTAGTGGGAAACATCGCATTCGATACGATATGCCGCGTTTCCGCCCTTCCCGAGAAGAATACCGGCACGCTGATCGAAGAGGTGAGCGAACTTGGAGGCGGGTGCGCAGCAAACGTCGCGTGGACCGCATCGCAACTTGGCATAGAGGCCGCGCTCTTAAGCCGCGTCGGGTGCGATTTCAAGGGTTCCGATTACGAAAAGAAACTCGCCGGTGCCGGAATAGACCTCTCGCGGGTCGCAACAGGAAGCAGGCTCACGGCGCACAGCTACATGTTCTCCGACAAAGAGGGCAACCAGCAGATATACTATTCTCCGGGTTCGTGCGACAAGCTCCCGTTCTTCAGGCCAAAGCTAAAGGGCGTAAAGATAGCGCATTTCGCGGCAGGGCCAATAGGTGACTATATGCCATTTTTCGAAGCTGCAAAAAAAGCGAAATGTGTGATATCCTTCGACCCGGGCCAAGAGATATTCCATCGCGGCATCTCCGAGATAACCGCCTGTCTGCCATACGTGAACTATCTTTTTCTCAACCACCGCGAGCTTTTGCATCTCCTGAAGAAGGGCAAAAAAAGCCTTGGGAAGCTTTTCGAGGAGAACCCTGATCTGGAATTTGTTTGCGAGAGCCGCGGCAAGGAAGGCGCGTTCCTCCACGAAAGAAAAAAGAGTGTTGCCCTGCCTGCCGTAAAGGTTGATTGTGCGGTTGAGCCGACAGGTGCCGGAGACGCGCACCGGGCAGGTTTTCTTGCCGCGATTCTTCGCGGATCAAGCCTTGAGGACGCAGGGAGATTCGCATCCGGGGTCGCGGCGGAAGTCGTAAAAAAACAGGGGGCACAGGGAGAGATAGGGCACAACATCTCAGCAATATTGATGCGATGCACAAATTAAAGAACGGCCGCAGCCTACGGCAAAAAAGTGTGCCCCGGGAAGGAGCTATTTCAGAGTTCCTGTATCTTTTTTCTTATGTCGATAACACTTGTCACCTTCGTCCCGTCGGGAAGGAGCAATATCGGCGCGGTCTCCTGGAGTTCGGAGAAGACCTCATAGTATGCCGCCTCGGTTAACTGGTCAACGTTCCACCTTTTGGCGTCGTGCGGGTAGGTTATAACGAGAACGTTTGTCCCCGGAGTTATCTGCTTCTTGACGAAGTCGCATCTCTCGCACTCCTCCAGACTGAACAACATCGGCTTGTTTATCATGCTATCACCTACGCATTGCATTGCCGGTTTTAATGTTTGTCCTGCCGCATCCGCCGCCAGACGTGGGCAGGTTTTGCGCAACCGCTTCCAACGTCCGTTATTCTGGATAAAAATTTCAATCAGACTTCAGCCAGCCGATTATCTCATCCTTCTTCGGGATTCGCCCCGTTGCCTTTATCTCCCCGTCTATGGCAAGTGCCGGAGTCATCATAATCCCCTTACCGAGTATCTCTTCCATCTCCTCGACCTTCACGAGTTCGACCTCCATTCCAAGGGATTCCACCGCTTTTTTAGCTGCCTTGAATGTGGCCTTGCACTTTGCGCACCCCGCTCCGTATATCTCTATCTTCACCATTTTTCGCATCTCCTGTATATTCGCACCGTGCTGCGATTTCTTTGCAATTATTAGCAGCATTTGTCGCCGTTGCAACCGCAGCCGCAGGAGCCAGACTGGTTCGCAACCACCTTTTCATAACATTCCGGGCAGAGCGTAACGTTCGTGGTGTCACAGCACATCTTCATGGCAACGGTCTTGGCTTCGGTCTCATTCACCTGGTTTTTGCATAGATAACATTCTTCCATTTTTTCACCTTGTTTTTTATTTTATTATTTTGTTATTTTTTCTGTCTTTTTCTGTCTTCTTAGCCCCATATCTGCCCGTAGCCAAATCCGACGAGGGTCGATATGACTGTCACAAGGGCAACGTATACCGCGGTCTTCTTTGCGCCCATCGTCTTTCCGATTACGATTATGCTCGGCAACGAGAGGGTCGGGCCTGATAGCAAAAGCGAGAGCGCGGGCCCTCCGCCCATTATGCCTGACGAATAACCGAGAAGCTGCCCTATTATCGGTATCTCAAGCAGGGTTGGCATGTAGAGTATCACGCCCATGAGGGATGCAACGAGACAGGATGTTATAGAGTTCCCGCCAAGCACAGGCATTAGGAGATATCCTACGGAGTTCTGGGGCGTCGAACCTTTTACAAAGAGGGCCGCAACACCGCCGATGACGCCGATGAGGATTACACCCGCAAGCAGTATGGGAAAAAGCTTTTTGCCAAGCCACCACGTTTCGGCGCCCCAGTGGGCAACGTCCTTCTTGTCGTATTTGAATATCAGTATTATGAAGATGGCGACCGTGAAGAAATATATCCCAATGAGTTTTGGCACGAGCGGAAGGTAATTTGTGCTCATGGAACCGATTATGAGTATCGCCACAAGAAGCAGAATGACGCTTACGGTCGCCCACCCCAGCCTCTCTGCCTCGTTCTCTGAGCCGAACTCCTCCTCCGCGCCTGTGTCGGCGCCTTTACGGAATATCAGCGCCATGACAATGCCGATGACAAGAGACATCCCGATTGCTGCAATCGCACGTGCAATACCCAACTGGTATCCAAGAACCCTTGCGGTCAGGATTATCGCAAGGACGTTTATCGCAGGACCCGAAAAGAGAAAAGCGGTTGCGGGCCCTACCCCAGCGCCCCGCCGGTATATCCCTGCGAAGAGTGGCAGTATGGTGCAGGAGCAGACTGCAAGAACCGCGCCGGACACGGCGGCAAGCGCGTATGCCGGCACTTTTTTAGCATTGGGACCGAAATACTTCAGGATGCTGCCCTTCGATATGAACGCCGCTATCGCACCCGCTATGAAGAACGCGGGGATGAGGCAGGTCAGGACGTGCGCGGAAAGGTATTCGAGCAGCGAATCGAGCCCGGCCTTAAGGACGAAAAGCACCTCATCCCACATCAGCACTCACCCTTTTCGCAGGCGCCTTCATCGCACGCACGAGAGATTTCGGATGCGGCCTCGGCCGCCATTTCGAGCAATGCGACTATTTTTGGCGATACGAGCGAATAGAATACGTTCTTTCCTTCCTGCCGGGGCGTTACGATGCAGCAGCATTTAAGCTTCGCTAGGTGGTGCGAAACGAGAGATTGCTCCATGCCCGTTGCCTGCGCTATGCAGTTCACGCAAGGCTTCCCGCCCGCGATTTCTTTTATTATCCTTTGCCTGTTCGGGTCGGCAAGGCACTTGAGCAGTTTTTCGGTATTCATCGTCATTTTCATCACGTTTTTAGCGGATATCTTGTAGCGTCATGAACCTTATCGCAAGAGACGTCAGGTATCGGAATGAGCCGTTTTCTCCGATATATTCTTGATGGCAAACCAGTTCTTGGTGCTCTTGCAGATATAGACGAGCGAGAGCATGACCGGCACTTCCACCAAGACGCCGACGACCGTCGCAAGCGCGGCGCCGGAGTTTATGCCAAAGAGCACGGTTGCGACAGCTATCGCCACCTCGAAGTGATTGCTTGCGCCTATCATGGCAGAGGGCGCGGCGTCCCCGTAAGGCAAATTGAGGAGCCTTGCCGCCGCGTAGCTTATTCCGAAGATGAGTGTCGTCTGGATGCAGAGGGGAAGCGCGATCATTCCTATTATCTCAGGCTGCTCGATTATGACGCCGCCCTGAAGGCTGAAGAGCACTACGAGGGTAAAGAGGAGCGCGGTTATGGAGACGTATTTTAGCTTGGGGGAGAATCTCGCATCGAACCACTCGAATCCCTTTCTTTTTATTATCAGCCTTCGCGAGAAGTAGCCCGCTATTAGCGGCAGCCCGACGTATATCGCGACCGATAGCAGCATCGTCTTCCACGGCACGGGTATGCCGCCGACGCCAAGGAGCAGCCCCGCAAGCGGGCCGTAGAGAAAAAGCATCGTGAGCGAATTTATCGCGACCATCACAAGCGTGTGACCCATGTTACCCTTTGCGAGATAGCTCCAGACGAGCACCATCGCAGTGCAGGGAGCCACGCCGAGAAGTATCATTCCCGCGATATACTGCGTGGCCGCATCGCCCGGTATGAACGGCGCCCAGACGTGCTTCATGAAAAGCCACGCTATGAAAGCCATCGTGAACGGTTTTATACCCCAGTTCACCACGAGTGTGAGGGCGACAGGTTTCGGGGTCTTGCCCGCCTTGACGACCTCGCGGAAGTCGATGTTTACCATTATGGGATACATCATGAAGAAGAGGCAGATGGCTATTGGTATCGATACGTTGTAGTATTCGAATGCGCCAAGAGCGTCCCCTATGCCGGGAAGCAGCCTGCCAAGGAGAATGCCGGCGCCTATGCAGAGCGCGACCCAGAGCGTGAGGTATTTTTCGAAGAAGCCGAGATTTCGTTCCTTTGCTATCTCCAACTGCTCGATGTTTTCAGTTGCCCGACCTTTTTCCATCGTGATTCACCTACCACAAATATATGCCGAAATATCTTAGCCCCATCAATATGCCGAATAACGTTACTAGGCCGCCGAATCTGTAGTTTAGCCATTTCCCCCACTTCGCCATGATGCCTGCCATCCTCGCCCTCACTTTGGAGGTGGCCATCGAGAGCGGCACCACCGGCACGCCGTGACCGATTCCGAAGACAAAGAAGAGCAGTCCGCCGTAAAGCACGGAAACGCCCTGAGTCATTATCATCACGACGACCGGCATAACGAGGGAGATAGCGCACGGCGCCCACGCGAGCGTGAATAGTATGCCCAGAACGAACGTGCCAAATATGGGGGACGCCTGCACGAACCTGCTCTTTAGCAACCTTTCTTTCGTGTCTTCGCGTTCGCTTCCCGTCTTTGCGGAATTTTTGCGCAACCTAGAAAACACGGGTTCTAGCATCAGCGAGAACGGGAAAATTATGTTTATGCCAAGAAGAATGAGCACGCATCCCGCTATCAGCGTGAATAGCGCGCTGTTCGATACGAAGAAACCGAGATACGACGCGAGGCAGCCTATGAGGAAGAAGACGAGCGCCATCCCTGCCGTGAACGCTAGTCCAAGGTAAGCGCCGTAGCGTATCCCCGCGCCGTCCTTCTTATCGCCCGCATGCTTCTTGCGCACGAGGTCGCCTACGTATGCGAGGATTGCGATAAGGAGCACCAGCGAGCACGGCGAGATCGAGGTGGCTATTCCAAGGCCGAGCATCGTGAGGATGGCAGGCGTTCCGCTTTCTATGAACGCGTCGCCGCTGCCCGCAAGCGCCTTTTCGATGGCGGTCTCGAGTTCATCTTGCGTCAGGTAGCCTGACGCGTGCCTTATCCGCATGTCGCTTGTTACGAGTAGTATCGTGGGGCTGCCGAACCGCGAGTAAAGTTCGGAGTAAGGCTTTTCACCGAAGACGGTCATATCGGGATAATCGTTTGCGAACCGCCACGTTACGCCATGCTCTTTAGCGATTGCCTGCATATCGCTGCTGTCGCAGGCTGAAAGCGCTATGGATGCGGCGGCAAAGTCTCCCCGTTCGTCAAGCAGGGCAGCTATCGCGTCAAACGTCTTTTCGTTTCGCTCATCGATTTCGCCGTGGCATGCGACGCTCATCAGGTTTATTATCGCAATGCTGCGCCCTTCCGTAATCTGTCCAAGCGAGAACGTGCTCCCGTAAATGTCTTTTATCTCGAAATCGGACGCTTTACCAAGTTCGAGCGTTTCGCCTATGCATCCCGAAAGAGAGAATGCCGCAAGCAGTGCCGCCAACGTCGCCGATAGTTTGAGCATACTGCCCTTCTTTGCCATTTCGTTTGCCCCGGGTGATTTATAATTCAGTTTGATTATGAGTTAATCTTGTAATGGGATATGGCATCCTTTATCCAGGTATTGACCTCGTCCTCCCCCATCAGGCCGCCTTCCCAGGCGTGCCAGCCAACGACAACGTTTCCACTAACGTCCTTGACCTTCGTAACCATTCCTGTAAGCGCAATGCCTGTTTTACCTCCGTTCGGGTCATATACTACGCAACTTTGTCCCTGGTTGTACTGACCGGAAGTTGCCAAATCCAGGTCGTAGAAGATGATTTTGTTTGCGTATCTATTTGCGATTTCATTCATCCGGTCTGCCTGCGGTTGGCAACTGGCACATCCAGTTTGGTGAACCACAAATATTACGGGCTTACTTTCAAGCGCATCAAGAACCCACTGCGGATGCGTCACAGAACCGCCCGGGTTGTCTGCGTGTTGATCTTTGTAGTTTATCCGCCAATCGCTTTCACCACCTCCGACACCGTAAACCGGCTTTGTCACGCAGCCCGAAAACGCGGCAGTCGAAATGATGACCGCATCAACCATGAGCGCGAAAGCCGGTCGTGCATCCCGCTTGCCGGCACCCTTTCCAAAAACGTATGAATATTCGTTCATATAAGGTTGTAAACAATGGCCGGGATATAAACGTTATGCGGCCTGAAAAAGCACCGCAGGAAACGGCACCGTTATACAATATCCCACCGGACAAAACGCCCATAGACGAGATATCATCGGACAAGACGCCATCGGAAAAACACTGCCCGAAAAATGGGCGGACGACCGGCAAACGATTAGCAAACTTCAAATAAAGGACAGGGTTTTACAGGCGGCAAGGTGAACAAGATGGGCAAGACCATTATCGAGAAGATACTCGGCGGCCACGCAGGCAAAGAGGTGTCCGCAGGCGGGATAATCGAATTTTCAATAGACGTCCGGGCCGCACGCGACTTCGGCGGCGCGAACGTGGTAAAAAACCTCAAAGACAACTGCCTTGGCGTCGACGACCCCAAGAAGACTTTCTTCACATTTGACTGCAACCCTGGCGGATCCGACCAGAAATACGCCACGAACCAGCAGCTTTGCAGGCAATACGCCCGCGAGACCGGCATAAACCTCTACGACATCCAGACCGGCATAGGAACGCACAACGCCATAGACTGCGGGCTTGTCGGGCCGGGCGATACCTTCGTATCCACGGATTCGCACGCAAATATCATGGGCGCCATCGGCGCATTCGGACAGGGCATGGGGGACGTTGACATAGCGCAGGCCTTCGCATACGGCAAGGTCTGGTTCAAGGTGCCAAAGAGCGTCCGGGTCATGCTCAAGGGAAAGCCGGGCGCGAATGCCGCGGCAAAGGACATCGCATTACGGATGCTGCAGGTTCTTGGGGCAAACGGCCTTTTGGGTTATTCTGCAGAGGTTTACGGCGACGCCGTCTTTGGCCTGACGCTGGACGAAAGGATAACTATCTCCTCGCTTGCGACCGAGATGGGCGGAATCATACTGTTCTTTACGCCAAATGACGAGGTCTTGAAGCATTACGAGGCGGCATCAGGCAAGAGGGCGACGCGCGTCGCAGCGGATGCGGATGCGGAATACGAAAGCGAGATCGGGATAGACGTCAACGGTCTTGAACCGCTGATATCGAGACCGGGGCATCCCGAGGACGTAATAAGGGTCGCAGAGGTCGCAGGGTTGAAGGTCGATTCCTGTTTCATAGGCTCCTGCACGAACGGCAGGATGGAAGACCTGCGTTGTGCGGCGGAAATCCTTAAAGGGCGCAAGGTGGCGCCGGGCGTGGTGCTGAAGATCGTGCCCGCAACCGCTGCGATATACAGGGCCGCGCTCGAAGAGGGGCTGATAGATATTTTCGTCAAATCCGGTGCGCTTATAGGCAATCCCGGATGCGCGGGATGCGCGGAAGGGCAGATAGGGCAAAACGGCCCCGGCGAGGTGACCGTAAGCACAGGCAACCGCAACTTTGCCGGAAAACAGGGCAAGGGGCAGGTCTATCTGGCGTCCCCGCAAACCGTCGCCGCCACCGCAGTTTCAGGCATCATAACGACTGCGGATGCGATACCGGAAAAACCCGTCATATTCAAGCCGGCAAAAGCGAAAACCGGGTCGGCCGCAGGCGCAATATCCGGTGCAGAAGCCGGTGCGACAGGCACAGGAGTCTGCGCGACGAAAGCCGCCCAAAAACCCGAATCAGGCAAGCCGACGGCAGTCGGGGGCAGGGCGTGGGTCATTCCTGTCGATAACATAGACACCGACATGATATTCCACAACCGCTACCTGCAGATAACGAAGCTTTCGGAGATGGGACAGTACACCTTCGATAACCTGAAGGGCTGGGAGGATTTCGCAAAGAGGGCAAAACCCGGCGATATAATTGTGGCCGCAAAGAACTTCGGCGCAGGCTCGTCGCGCCAGCAGGCGGTAGACTGCTTCAAGGCGCTTGGCATCTCCGTCATTGTCGCCGAATCGTTTGGCGCAATCTACGAACGCAACGCAATCAACGCGGGTTTCCCGATAATGACTGCCCGTATGCCGGAAGGTTTTGTCGCGAACGGGGATGCGATTCGCGTGGATTTCGAAAGCGGCAGGATAGAGAACCTGAATTCAAAAAAGAGCGCAAGTGGCGAAAAATTCTCTGAACTGCAAATGAAGATATATAAAAGAGGCGGGCTGCTTTCGTAACTCTCTTATTTCACCATCTTTCCGAATGCGATGGTGCCAGAGACCTTCTCTATGAACACCTTTACCTTGGTGCCTCTCTGCGCGCCCGGAACGTAGACCGTGAACTTCGCCACCCTCGCAACGCCGTCCCCTCTCTGACCCATGTCGTTTATGCTCAGGTCGTAGGTTTTTCCCTCTTCTATAGCGGCCGCCTGTTCCTGCGACACCTTCGGTTTTCTGTAGGTTATGCTGTGCGACGCCCCGCACGCCTCGCAGTGGACTAGCCAGGTGCGCGCGTCCTTCTCGAGTTTCGTGTCGGGCCTGCCGCACTCCTTGCACCGCACGTAGGTTTCGACGTAGGCTTCGATGCGATCCTGTATCTGTTTCTCCGTTATCTTGCCCTGCAGCACGACCCTTTCGCTCACCTGTTCGCCAGCCGTTCCTAGCTCGCGCAGCAGGTAGGGGAGAACATGGTCGGAATCCCGGCGTATCTTGCCGAGTATGTCGGAGAAATTCCGGATTATCGTCGTCCTCCCCTCGTAGATTATCTCCACGGGCGGGACCTCGAACCTCTCGCCGCTGGAAAGTCCTTCGGGAAGCTCCTTGACCGCCCTCGAGAGAAGGGCTTTATAATCGTGATTCGCTTTTGCCATTTTGTCACCCTGATGATTCCGGAATGAAGTGTTCGATAAAAAAGGTATGCCCCGCTCAGTGTTCCAGAGTCGCGTGCCGCTCCCGCATGTTCTCTTCGGTTTCGCCGAGTCTCGACATGAGTTCGGCAACAAGCGCGTCGCAAAAAATCCACGCCGCGGTCTCGAAGACTGTCC
Organism: Thermoplasmata archaeon HGW-Thermoplasmata-1; assembly: GCA_002838935.1. GTDB lineage: Archaea > Thermoplasmatota > E2. The sequence goes on from PGXE01000038.1 coordinate 9,547, forward strand.
CAAGAGGGGCAAACTGTTTTTTATCGCCGTCTCCGGAATTCGGCGCAAGTATCACCCTGTAGTTTGAAAACCGGGCAAGGTGGCTGTCCACCCTCTTCGTGAGCGCGACTATCTTTGCGCCCAGCCTGCGGGCAATTTCAGCTGTCATTGTGACCGGTATCGTTTCGCCCGAACCGGATATCAGTATGACGAGGTCGCCTTCCCGGACAGACGGCGTTACCGATTCCCCGACAACAAACGTCTGCACCCCGAGATGGACGAGCCTTATCGCAAGCGCCTTCCCGACAAGGCCCGAGCGTCCGGCGCCATAGACAAAAACTCTCCTGTTCGACCTGACGACTACAAGGATGGCGTTCGCCACCTCATCCACCTTGGAAAAGCAGATGGCTCTTAACGCCGCGGCGGTATTATCCATTATATAATTCGTCGCAAGCGTGTAGACTCCGGGTGTCTGCGTTTGCCCTTGCAAAAGCTCACTCCTCTTTTTCGGGTTCCGTTTCTTCCTTGACCCTCTTGCGGCTCACCTTTTTCTCGGCGGCTATCTTTTTCGCCTGCTTCTTCTTTGCAGCCTGGTGCTTTTCACCTTCTATCTCGTATTCCAGCTTTTCGCGCGGTTCCGAAATCTCTTCGTCCTCTTCGTCGTCGGGGCGGTGGCGCGAGTGGAGCTTGTCCATTATCCTGTCCATAACTATCTGGGTGTAGACCGCATCGTGCTCGAGTATCGGCGATTCGCTTATGAGCGACACGTTATAGTTGTTCTCCAGTATGACCTCAAGCAGGGGCTCTATCTTCATGTCCCCCTTCTTTATCGGCAGGTGGTGGTATTCGTTACCATTCCGGTACAATACTCCGGTAACGTGCAGGAGATAGGCATCGCGCCCGAGACCCGCCACCTTCTGGAATATCTCGTTGAAATCCTCCTTCGTTTTCAGGCTGCCGTTGCCGCGGGCGTGTATATGGCCGAAATCGAGCACCGGCACCACGTCGTTCACGCGCCTGCACACCTCGACCACTTCGTCTATCGAGCCGAAGACCTTCTGTTTTCCCATGGTCTCAATGCCGAGCTTGACGGAGAACCCCTCGCTCTTGAACATGTCGCGCAGTTCGCGCACGTTTGCGACGACACGCTCCATCGCCTCTTTCTTGCTGAGTTCGCCGTAATATCCGGGATGAACCGCTATGACCTTGGCGCCCATCAGGTTGGCGAGCATGGCGGCGCTCATTATCTTGTCAAAACTCATCTCGATGTTCGCCTCGTCGCCCGCAAGGTTCGTGTAGTAAGGCGCGTGGACGTGCAGTTCAACGTCGTACTCCTTTGCGAGCCGCCCCAATTCCTCGGCATCGTCCTCGTCCATGACGTGCAGTCCGCGAACGAACTGAACCTCCATGGTGTTGAGGCCAAGGCTTCTCGTGTATATCAGGCCGTCCTTGTTCGTGCGCCCCTTGCATGAAAGCGGGATTCCTGCAGGTCCTATCCGTATCATAAAAATCACTCTTTTAAGTCATGAAATATTTTATGGGGTATGATTGGAGTCCTACTTATTTATTTCTTATGGTCGTCGTCCAGAAAACCAGCGCGTATAACCCACATGTAGAGCCTGCGCACACCTCAATACACCTCAATCTTTGCGATGCAAGACAGGTTGCCGTACGCCGGCGCACGATTTTGCATGATTTTATATGATTTTGCAGGACTTTGCAGGACTTTGCAGGACTTTGCAGGACTTTGCGATCGCTTGCCGCCGACCGTCCGCGCGCGTGTCGATATGGTCAAAGATATTAAATGCGCACCGCATTCGTTCCAAAAGTGGTAAGATGGAAAACGTGGTCGTTTCTATGGGTGGTTCGATAATAGCGCCCGAAACAATAGATCCCGTGCACGTCGGCGCGATTGCCGGCATGTTAAAGCGGGTTTGCGAACAAGTGAAGGTATACGTTATAGTCGGTGGAGGCAGGACTGCAAGAAAATACATAGATGCAGCCCGCGAGCTATGTGCGGACGAGGCGGCACTAGATACACTCGGCATCTGTGCGACCCGGTTAAACGCCATGCTGCTTATAACTGCGATAGGCGAAAAGGCGTTCTCCCAGGTGCCAGAATCGGTATCCGAAGCCGCGGGCATCGGCCGCAACCGCCGCCGGATCGTCGTTATGGGCGGTACCACTCCCGGCCACTCGACCGATTACGTCGGCGCGGAACTCGCCTCGATTCTCGAGGATGCAAGGTTCGTGAACGCCACCAACGTGGATTACGTTTATACGCGAGACCCCAAGAAGCACGCCGATGCAGAACGGCTCGAGGAGTTGACTATAGATCGTCTAATCGAGATAAACGGCGGCACGGCATGGAACTCCGCAGGCGCGAACGCCGTGATGGACGGCCCTGCATGCGCCCTGATAAAGCGGCACCGCATACCGACTAGCGTGGTGAACGGCTCGGACATGGAAACGTTGGAAAACGTTATATTGGGCAAACCCTTTAAGGGGACGAAAATCATAGTTTAGGAGGTTTTAAGAGTGGATGAAGATAAAACAAGCCCGATTGCGGGCGAAGAAGCCAAAAAAGTGCCTGCGGAGCCTTACGAATTGAAGACCGAAGAGGACAAGAAAGAGGAAGTCAAACAGGACGTGAAGAAGATGACGGACAAGATAGTGAACCACACCCACTGCCAGATGTGCGCAAAGGCAATACCTGCAGAAGACCGTTTCTGCAGCGATGCGTGTAAGGACAATCACCAGATGATGGTCAAGAAGCGGAAGAAATCCACATATATGTTCCTTGGAATAATGGTGGTGCTGTTCCTATTTATGCTATTCGGGACCAAGATACTGAGCTTTTTGGGCGGCGGACAGTAATCGTTGCCGGGGGGATAGCAATGGCCTGCGATTTCAAAGCCCTTAAATATCGCATTCCCAAAAAGCTCGCGCGTGCGGCGCGCGTCGCCGTAAACGAATGCCTGGGCGTAAGGGAAGGCGAAACCGCATTGATAGTGACGAATCCGGAAAAAGACGTTTCCGCGATATCCATGGCCGTCTACGGTGCCATACTGGAAGCGGGCGGGGTGCCGACCCTGATATACCAGCAGAAGAAGACGCAGCTGGATTTCGCCGAGTCCGCGGTATTGAAGGCGATAGCCTCGAATCCGGATATCGTGATATCATTAAGCAAGGAAAAGCTTGGCAAGGACAAGGAGCATCTCGCGCAGCCCATACTTGACAAGTATGACCACGTATTCAACTACCTGCTCGGCGAGAAGAAGATGCGTTCGTTCTGGAGCCCGTCCGTCACCGTGGAGATGTTCGCAAAGACCGTCCCCATAGATTATACCTGGATGCGCAAGTGTTGCACGGCCGTAAAGGCGAAGATAGACGAAGCGACCGAGGTAAGGGTTACAGCCCCCGGCGGAACCGACGTAATGATAGGCGTGAAGGGAAGAGAGGCGCGCTCGGACGACGGCAACTTCTCGAAGCCGGGCACAGGCGGCAACCTGCCGTGCGGCGAAGTATTCGTTTCGCCCGAACTCGGAACCGCAAGCGGGACAATCGTCTTCGACGGATGCCTTTCCACGGCAAAGGGCGAGAGCGTCGTGCCGCATAAGCCGGTGACCGTGCTGGCCAGGGGCGGTTTTATCACCGAGGTCGTGGGAAACCACGAGGATGCGCAGAGGCTAAGCGACGACATCGAATCAGGAAAAAGCAAGCCGTTCGAGATGGCAAAGGAAGGCAAGCTGACAAAGGCGCAGGCTGAGGAATACGCCAAGAACGCCGCGCACATAGGCGAACTCGGCATAGGGCTCAACCCTGCGACGAAGATAGTCGGCAACATGCTCGAGGACGAGAAGGTTTACAAGACCTGCCACTTTGCCATAGGTTCGAACTACGACGACGATGCGAACGCGCTCATACACCTCGACTGTCTCGTTTGGTATCCGACGATAACCGTCGTTTACGCAGACGGCAGGGAAGAAGTAATAATGAAGGACGGCATCGTAGAGCCAATCCTCTGAAATCTTTTTATAACACCCTTTGTTTTGGCCCTTTATCTGCTGTTCCACAAGAAGACTCCTTTCGCCCGAGGGGTACCTCGGTCTCTTGTGGAATTGTGAATTCCACAATCCAACCGAAGATTACTTCGGTCTCTTGTGGAATTGTAAATTCCGCAATCCAACCGAAGATTACTTCGGTCTCTTGTGGAATTGTAAATTCCGCAATCCAACCGAAGATTACTTCGGTCTCTTGTGGAATTGTGAATTCCACAATCCAACCGAAGATTACTTCGGTCTCT
>PGXE01000039.1 GCA_002838935.1 Thermoplasmata archaeon HGW-Thermoplasmata-1
TTGCTTGAAAAAGGAACCAGAATGCCACCAGTGTCAGCGGGTGGTATTTTAGAAAAAAGTTGCAATATTAGCTAAATAGGTTGCGGGTCGGCCTCAATTCCGAGATAGAACGAATGACGCTACTGCGGCATTCGTCCGTAGCGAGCAAAAGTGAGCGTTAGACAAGATCGAGGATTTCGGAACGAAATCCAAGAGAGGACGAATCACGAAGTGATTCTGTTCGTGGCGACGAAGGAGCATTCCGTCAGTGGCCTTACGAACCCTGTAATGAAGGAAACGGAAATAGCCTCGCACGATTTATTCAGAATCATCTCTTCTTCAGAGGCATATCTGCTGTCGGGCAAGGTCGTTGAATGCGTATATGGTATCGAAGCGCTGACCCGCGGCAATGCGGCGACCTATCAGATTCCTCATTAAAATGTTTGCTCGTTCCGACTTTTTGGAATCGCATCGGCGTGATGACGTTTGTCGGTATCATACGTCCAAAGCCGAATTTTCAACCCACAATTTTTACATAATTACGAATAAACCGCCGATTGTTTTTTATAGGTGCTTTTCGGTGCAATTCGATATAACTGTGGTTCATCGTCGATGAGCGACACAAAACAAAAGCAGGGTGATGAAAATGGAATCGAAACTCATAAAACGCCTGGTGGAATCAGCGAGAATCAACGAGAAAAGAAACTGTATTTCTTACAAAGGCCTGTATTTTACCCATCGTTATACCTACGGAAGGATACTGGACTTCGCAAAGAGGTTCTCGTCGCTGCTTGTCGGCGAAGGGGTGCAAAAAGGGGATATGCTGATAATATCGTCGCCGAACTGCCCGCAGTATATTTACGCGATGCTCGGCGCGATGTTAAACGGCGTAATAGTCGTGCCGATAGACTTTTCGTTTTCCCCCGAGTTCCTGGACACGATAGCAACCGAGACGAAGGCAAAGCTCGTTTTGACGTCCCGGGCAAAGATACTCGATTTCAAAAAAGGTGCGACTGTCGGGCGCATACTACACGTCGAGGAGCTTGATGAGTTGCTGGAAGAGGTCGCGCCGCGAACCGACTTCGCCGACGTTTCGGACGATGACCTTTTAAGTATAATGTACACCTCCGGCACGACGAGCAAACCCAAAGGGGTGATGCTGACGCACGGCAACATCCACGCCAACATCGATGGCATCGAACGCATGATTGCCCTCGACCACGGGTGCACGTTCCTATCGATACTGCCCCTCAGCCACACCTTTGAGCAGATGGGCGGATTCTACATGCCGTTTGCCCACGGCAGCCACGTCGTCCATCTCGGCTCCCGCAGGGGCTCTATAATAAGAGATGCGATGGCTAGCGAGAAGACGACCCATATCGCCACTGTTCCCGCATTCATGACCCTGCTGATGAACGGCATAAAGGCCAAGGCGAAGAGCGCGGGCAAGCTCGAAACCCTCAATGCCATGATGAAAAAGACGAAGAACCTGTCCTCCGGAGCCAAGCGCCTAGTATTCGGATCGGTTCTAAAGAATTTCGGGAACCTGCAGGTATTCTTCAGCGGCGGCGCGCCGCTTCCCCGCGAGACCGAGGAATTCTGGAATGCGCTCGGCGTGAGGGTCCTTCAGGGTTACGGCCTTACCGAATGCTCGCCTGTCGTCACCGGAAGCGAGAAGGGCAAGAGCAAGGTCGGCTCCGCGGGTGTGGCGTTGTATAACGTCGGGATGAGGATAGTCGAAGAGAACGAGATACAGGTGAGGGGACCGTCGATAACGCAGGGCTACTACAAGAACGAGGACGCGACCCGCGCGCTGTTCGCTCCCGACGGATGGATGCGCACCGGCGACCACGGCTGCATCGACGAGGACGGATTCCTTTTCATAAAGGGCCGCCTCAAGAACATGATACTGAAGGAGGACGGGATGAACATCTATCCTGAAGACATGGAACCGGTTATAGAGGGGCACCCCGCCGTGAAGAAGTGCTGCGTCGTGGGGCTTGAAACCGGAAGCCACGTGTCCGTTTGCGCGGCGGTCATTGCCGAGAAGGGCGCATCCCCCGATGAGATAATGAAGTGGAGCAACGCGAAACTGGAGGCGCACCAGCGTATCCAGAAGGTCGTGTTGTGGCCTACGGACGCATTTCCGATGACACACACGCTCAAGGTAAAGCGCGACGAGGTTGTAAGCGGGCTGTCCGCCGGAAAGGATGCGCAAGGCCCGGCGCAGGCGGCGGATGCCGACATCGATCCGTTAATCAAGATACTGGCAGAACTCGTCGATGCCGACCCGAAGACCGTGGTTGATGAGATGTTCCTCTTCGACGACCTCGGCCTCGATTCGCTCGGGGTGATAGAGCTTGCTGACAAGATAGAGGAATTCCTGAAGGTGGAGATAGACGAGAGCCAGATAAAGGCCGACACGAGGGTAAGCGATTTGAGGCGGTTCGTATCGGAAAAGAAGAGCGAAAGAAAAAGGCTGCCTTTCCTGAAATGGGCGTTCTCTCCGATATTCATACCCCTGAGGATAGCCTTTCAGGAGTTATCCTACGGCCTTCTCTCGCTCTTCTACCGCATCAGGGTCGAGGGCAGAGAGAACCTGAAAGGCTTCAACGAGATATGCTTTGTGACCCCGAACCACGAAAGCCATCTGGATTCGCTCTGCGTGACAAGAAACCTGCCAATGAAGATACGGAATAAGATGGCGGTTGCAGCTGCCGCAGACCACTTCTTTGTTCGAAAGAACATGTTCGATTTCAGGCTTTTGTGGGGCCCTCTTGTTGCCATCTATTTCAACGCCATACCTATGTCAAGGGAAGGCAATGCGAAGGAGAGCATGAGGATAGCGGGCAAGGTCATGGACCACGGCTACTCCATTATGGTCTTCCCCGAGGGCACGCGCGGCGAAAAGAAAGGATTCAAGCCTTTCAAGAAGGGCATCGGGCTGATGGTTGCCGATGCGAAGAAGCCGGTCGTGCCTGTCCGCATCCGCGGCTTCTATGACATCCTTCCAAAGAAGGCGATATTCCCGAGGAAGTTCGGCTCGAAGCTCTCTATAAGCTATGGAAAGCCGATAAGGTTCAAGAGCACCGATTCGCCTGCTTACATAACCGACAAGATAGAGGAGGCCATAAGGGCGATGTGAGGGTGATGCCATAGGCGGGGGAAAAATCGTTTTTTCTCATCTCCTACCTCGGCACCCCTCTTTTTTACATTTTACTTTGTATCTTTTTCATGAAATGAATAACACTGGAGGGATATACGAATGATGACCTGCGGCACCGACCTCATACACCTTCCCGGATTTGGGGAGAGGGTGAAGAATCCCGATTTCCTCAACCGCTCTTTTACCGCGCACGAGCTTTCCGAAGCCCGCGGTTCGGCAAGGAAACTTGCAGGAATCTTCTGCGTGAAGGAAGCCTTCTTCAAGGCGAGTGGTGCGAAGATAAAAAGGTGGGCAGACCTTGAGGTTTACCGCGATGAGGCGGGCAGACCCAGAATACGCTTTTCAAGTGAAGATCTGCCAAATGCGCCCATCTCCGTTGATTGCAGCATAAGCCACGACGGGGATTATGTTCTGGGGTTTGTGGTTATTGAGTTTGCTGAAAAGGGATGAACTGGTTCGTGGTTTGCATTGCAAATAGATCTTTTCAAAATTCTCTATAGTGTTATAATATATCACTTTCTGGCCACATTTCTTACTACGATTACCTTATGGAACGCAGAAAGGGAAAAAAGCAGGGGTTGGATGACGAATGAAAAAAAGGTGTTTGTCATAGCAGCCAGCGCAATCTGCGTATGATGGTTGTTGCAACCCTAAAACCTAAATCACCTTAGATTTTTCTCAATCTCATTCTCATAATTAACCAATATCTCTGATGCCACGGTCCAGACTGTCAACATCTCGGGATATATGCAAACCTTCCTGTCGCACAACTCATAGACGTTGGAATGAAAATCACCGCTCGGGAAACCGCCGACGACATAGCATATGTCTTTTTCGAGAAGTTTGCCAGTATCAGCAATTGCCAGAATTCTGCTACAATTTCTCATCGCGATGCTAAATGTAGGTTATTTTTTCTCATTACGATACGAAAATTCCGCTGTTTTTTCTCATTACAATACGAAATATTACCAAAGTTTAAATAAAAAGAGTTCAATACGAGGGATTAATGATGCCTTATGATACCTGAACGTAAAACAGAGCCGCGGCCTGCTGCCGCAGCCATAAACGTCACGGATGCCACAGACTTCACGGATGCAGTAAATCTCGCGGGGGCTGCGGCATGATATCCCGCGAGGTGTTGGAGGATGTGGCGGCAGGCTGGAGGGATAACATCGCCGGTGAACCGGTCATCCATCGGGATATATCCCCTGCCGTCGAGAAGAATCTCGCGCAGGAAGAGGTCACGGTAATAAAAGGCGTGAGGCGAAGCGGCAAGACCTTCATCGTCTATGAACTCTTCCAAAAATACGGCGGAGTATATGTGAACTTCGAAGATGAGCGCCTTTCCGGTTTTTCGAACGAGGATTTCGAAAAGCTCTATGACATCGTTATGGCCGAAAAAGGCAAAACCAGCGAAAATGCTGAACTAAACAAGAAAATCGAAGCCCGTCCCCTGCTCTACATGGACGAGGTGCAGAACATTGCAGGGTGGGAAAAGTTCGCCCACCGTGCGCACAGAAAAATGAAGATGGTGGTCACGGGCTCGAATTCCAGTCTTCTTTCATCCGATTACGCCACTGCTCTTGTCGGGCGGACGAAAAGCTTCACGGTCCATCCTCTTTCATATCCTGAATTCCTGCGATTCAAAAACTATGGCGCAGAAAGGCGGTCCCTCATGGAATACATGAAGCTGGGGGGATTTCCAAGGATTGTCCTTGGCAGTGATATCTCTCTTGCGAACGAATACTTTGACACCATAATCTACAAAGACATACTTGGAAATAAAAATCTTAAAACCAGCGGCCCGAGGCATCCGGATGCGATCAAAAAACTTGCGGTATATCTGCTTTCGAACGTTGGAAAAGAGTTTTCCTACAACTCTCTTAAGTCACTGTGCGGACTGAAACATGACCAAACTATCAAAGAATACGTCGCCCTGCTCAAAGACGCTTTTCTGTTAGACATCCTCAACAGATTCGCACCTTCGCTGAAAACCCAGGAATCATACCAAAAAAAGGTTTATTCGGTTGACCCCGCATTTATAAATCTCGGCAAAAGAAGGGATGAGGATTACGGCAGGCGATTGGAAAACATAATATACGGGCACCTGAAAATAAGCTGGGACGACATCTACTTTGTGAAGGATGAAAAGGAAGTTGATTTCATGCTTTGCTCTGGGCTTGAGCCGAAGAAACTGATAAACGTCACTTATGACGCGGGAAACGAAGGAACATTACAGAGGGAAATCGCATCCCTGAATCACTTCTCTACGCGATTCAAAATCCCTGCCGAACTCATCGCTGCTTATCCGTGCCCGACCCCGCCAGAGATCGGTTTTCGCCTGGCGCACCGATATCTGCTTAAACAAGAACAAGAGGGGGAAAAGATTCTGGGGCAAGATAACAGTAGGTGTGACTAGAGAACCGAATTCTCATAATTAACCAATATCTCCGACGCCACGGTCCAAACTGTCAGCATCTCCGAATAGATGGAGACCTTCGTGCCGCACAACCCATAGACGTTTGAGTGGAAATCCCAGCTCGGGAAGCCGCCGATGGCGCAGCAGATGTTTTTCTCTGCGAATTCGTTTCCTGCCGCTTTGGCATCCTGCGCTATCTTGGAGAACAACGCCTGCATCGTGGGATTCTCTCCGGCAGGCGAGAGCATGATGATCTCTTCTGAGGGAAATGTGTTTTAGCGCCGCGCCCTATCGCAGGTCACTTTTTCACAATCATCTTTTTTATCCTGTACGCGAGATTCCTCGTGAAGATGCAGCTTGCAAGAAAACCTTTTCCCTCTGCCAACGCGACAACGTAATCCGCATAGTGTTTTGTATCAAGCTTTAGGTAGTCGGGCGCCTTATGGGCGTAGCCGGAGTCGAACGAGGTCTTCAACTTGTAGGGGTTGACCCAGCTAATCGATATCTCCTTTTCACTCTTTTTCAGGTCGTGCCTTGCCGCCTTGAGAAAACCGTTGACGGCATGCTTGCTTGCGCAGTATGCGCTGTAGCCGCCTGCGCCGACGATGCCTGCAATGGACGAGATGGTGATTATTCGCCCTTTTTCCATGAACTCATGAGCGTATTTCGTGAAGAGAAAGACCCCTGTGGCATTCACCTGCATGAGTTTTTCGAACTCGTCTTTTTCTATTTCGTAGAAAGGTTTTTTGAGCCCTATGCCTGCGTTGTTGACAAGGATGTCCACACGCCCGAAGTTCTCGATTGCAGCCTCAAAAGCGGCAAGCACGTCCTCTTCTTTTGTAACATCGCAGGCGGTCAGCGCTATTTCGCTGCCTATGCCGTCTGCCGCAAGCGATATTTCGCTGCCTATGCCGTCTGCCGCAAGCGCTATTTCGCTGCTTCTTTTCCCTGCCGTAAGCGAATCTTTCAGTTCGTTCAACTTGTCCATATTCCTCGATGCGAGAACGAGCCGGTAGCCGCGGGCGAAGAATTTTTTTGCAAGATCCCTGCCAAGTCCGCCGCTTGCCCCGGTAATCAGAACCACTCTGTCGTTTTTGTCCTTGTTCTTGTCCTTGTTCATGGTTTTGAAGATGAACATTTGTTATTAATATCTTGCCTTGACGATTTAGCCAATGAACGACTATTTGCACCGTTGCTGTTAACCGCCTGCCGAAAGAGCAGAAAAACCGCAAAAACTGTTTCGATTTTTTCTGTCGTCGTCGTTTTCGCTTAATGTCGATTTTTCTTCTGTTGGATTGTTGTCTCCAGACTAATTTTCAAGCGATTTGTTTTTATATCGTAAACCGGTGTTTGCTGTTATTGAGTGGCCCAAACAGGGTCAGACAGGGTCAGAATATTCAAACGGTGGTATAATGAAAATTCTACGAAAGATGATAGCGCGTGCCGAGAAAAGATGTTCCAAGCGCGGCGAGTCGCTGGGCAGGATAGCGATATGGTCGAGCCGCAACGCCAAGATGGTCATGGCCTCGATTCTTGTCATCACGGTTCTGCTTGGAATAGGGATGGGATTTATCGATACAAACGTGGACGTTACCGATGTGCTGCCCAGGGGAGACCCCAACACCGAGGCCGCGAAAAACGTCACGGCAAGCTTCAAGTCGGCTTATACACAGCAGGGCTCGGTGATGCTGCTCACGAACCCGGATGCGTGGGAAGTGGACAACCAGAAGCTCATCTACCGCAACCCTGCCACTATCCAGCAATACGACCTTGGCCCGAATAACGTCACGGACGAGGTTTACGTTCGGGCGGCGGAGGAGTTCTTCGGGTTCGTTGCAAAAGCTTCGGGCGGAGTGGTAAAGTCTGAAGTCAGCGTCCCCGGATTTTATAAAATCATAAACTGGGCGGTTGAAGGGGGGAAGAACGCGCCGGACGAGGCCGCGTGTATCCCTGATTACAAGACACCTGACGGGGCCGCAAGGTACGACCTCGTGCACAGGGTGGTGCGGGCGACCGTAGGGGACACGCTGGTGGATGCGGTGATAGACCCATCCTACGACCAGCAGGTTCTCATGTTCATGGTGGACCCTGACGAAAAGCTTTCGTCAAAGGAGATAGGTGAAATATTCATGTCCGCGCGCGACGCGTATATTGCAGCCGCAGAAGGTGGCGAGCTGGAATGGAGCGTCTTTGGGCCCGGCAACCCCCCGATTCTCATAGCAGATTCCCCTGTTGCAAATGCCCACGCGTCAGAACTCACCAAATCAGACATTACGTATCTGGCGCCGCTGGTGCTTGGATTCCTGTTCATAATCCTGCTTGTGGCGTTCCGCAATATCCGAAGCGTTGTCATATCAGGCACAACACTTTTGATAGGCGTTGTGTGGACATACGGCATAATGGGCTACGCAGGCATCCCACTCAACACGCTCAACCTCACAATCGTCCCGCTTATCATGGGCGTGGGTATAGATTACACAATACACATGATGAATGAGTTCATAGAACACAAGGCCGAAGGATGCTCGGACCATGAGGCGTTCAGGCTCGCAGGCAACCGCGCCGGCCTTGCGATGTATATTGCCACGTTGACTACAGTCATGGGCTTGGTGGTTATGATATTCTCGCCAAGCCTGCTGATGGCGCAATTGGGATTCCTGTCGGCGCTCGCCATAGTGTTCATCTACTTCCTTACCCTTGTATTCATTCCTGCGGCTCTCTCTCTTGTGGGAAACACCGAGCGCATGGGAAAGGCTTTCCGCCCCTCGCGGCTGATGCCTGCGTGGGGTGCAGCCATCTCGCGGCGAAGAGGGGTGTGTGCCGTTTTGATAGTGCTGATATCTGTTTTCGCGCTGTTCAGCGCAGCCAACATCGGCATAGAAACGTTCGGCGACCCCGGCTCCAATTTCCCGGAAAGTGACAGCATCAGGCAGGAACACGAGGCAGGGCTCATCGGATTCTACGATTCCCCTGAACCTGAGTTCAAGACCAACATACTCGTTTTTCAGGGCGACGTTACAGACTACGACACCCACCTCTACATACGGGAGATCGAGAACAACCTCGCGGCCAAGCCTTCGGTGAACTCCGACACCCTGCGCAATTTTGTGATTGCCATGGAATCATGGATGATGATAAAGGACGGCGGGGCCAGCGTGGCGCCGTACACCGCACAGGGCGAACTTTATTCCCTGAGCGGCGATAACACATTCAACAGTTATCCCCAGACAAAGGCCGAAATCGAGAGTGAGATAGAGGCTATGTTCTCCACACCATACCGCCAGCCCGCATCGATGTTTATGAACTATCCGGAAAACGGGATCACGAGCATGACATTCGCAGTGACCTCGAAGGACTTCGAGGATGCAAAGGCCGCCTGGGGCGACGTCTGGGATGCCGTGGAAGAAGCGGAGCCGATGAAGCCGGACGACGTTTCGGTGGCATTTGTCGGCAACACCGCAACCAACTATCTGTTCATCCAAAAAGAACTGCCCTGGCTCACCTACATGAGCATCGTGGCAAGTCTTGCCGCTGTCCTCATAGTGGGCTACTCCACCAGGGATGTCAGGGCAACGGCAACAGTGGGGCTGCTGACAGTCCTTACCACGGTCTGGTTCCTCGGCGTGCTCCCCCTGCTCGGAATCGGGCTTGCCATAACCCTCGTGCTGCCCATGGTCTTTATCTTCAACATAGGCACAGATTACGCAGTGCATCTTATATGGAATATAAAGCAGGTCGGGGATGCGAGAAAGGTGTTCGCCAATGTCGGCAAGGCCATATTCTTCAGCGCGTTAACCACCATCGGCGCCTTTGCCCTCTTTACACGTGTACAAAACGTTGCGATGCAAAAGACCATGCTCGCGACAGCGGTGGCGATAGGCGTGATATTCTTTGCCACAATAGTGGTCGTCGCGCTAACATATCGCGTTGACGGTGCAGGGCGGCAATGCTGCGATAACTAGGCGGCCTCTCCACTCTTCTCTTTCCAACCTTTTTCCAAACCTTCATCCAAACCTTCATCCAAACCTTCATCCAAACCTTCATCCAAACCTTCATCCAACCTTCATCCAACCTTCATCCAACCATCATCCAAACCTTCATACCATCCTTCTTTTCCATCCTTCTTTCCATCCTTTTTTCCATCCTTTTTTCCATCCTTCTTTTCGCCCATACGCTGTGGGATATACGCATGGTGTCGATATGATGCGTGGTTTTTTTCGGCTAAAACCTAACCGCTTTTCGATTGTTTTTTATAGGGGGATTCGTTGTTTCCTGTTGTTAAGCAGGTCTGCGATAAAACAAGCGCAGGCCAAAAGGTTGTGTGAAAATGGCGTCTGTAAAATCCACCCCGGTTCTTCAACTCAAGAATGTAAGCAAGATATACAGCGAGTATGGTCAGACCGTGAATGCGCTCGACAAAGTCTCGATAGACATAGACAAGAGGGACTTCGTATCCATAATCGGCCCCTCGGGTTCAGGCAAATCGACGATGCTTCATACGATGGGGCTTCTCGACCGGCCAAGCTCCGGCACTGTTTTCGTCGACGGGCAGGACACTTCTCAGATAAGGGGCAAGGACGTCGCACAATTCCGCGGTGCCAAGATGGGTTTCGTTTTTCAGGGATATAACCTTATACCGAGGCTTACGGCTCTCCAGAACGTCATGCTTCCGGCGATGCTCCAGAGAAAGGATGCGGATATAACCGAGAAGAAGGCGCTTTCCCTGCTCAAGGAGGTGGGGATAGAGCAGCGTGCTGACCACAAGGGCGTTCACCTTTCAGGCGGCGAACAGCAGCGTGTTGCCATTGCGAGGGCTCTCATAAACGATCCTGCCGTCATTCTCGCCGACGAGCCGACAGGGGCGCTCGACTCCAAGGCCAGCGCCCACATAATGGATATACTAAAGAACGTAAACCGGGCGAAAGGGGTCACGATAGCTTTTGTCACCCACGACAACCAGCAGGCTGAATATGCCGACCGGATAATCACGATAAAGGACGGCAAGATATTCAGCGACCGCTGTCGCAAGGAGTAGGTGGTAATCATGGCTTCAGGAAGACGCGATCCATCGCTCATCCTGGCGCTTAACGAGTTGAATGAGCACAAGAAGGTCTATGCGGCGATAATAATAATCGTGGCGCTCTCGATGACCATTTTTACCACGAGTTCCGCGATGAACGAGTATAATGAATATGTGGTGGAAAGATCCATAAGCACTTTCTACGGCGACGGCGTGGTAATGCGCGGCGGCGCGACAGCAAGGCAGATAGTGTCGGGCGCAGAGCCTATGACGGACGCGAGGCAGATTGCCGAAGAGATAGAAGCACTGCCCGGCTTCAAAGCGACCCTGCACGCGGAGGCGGAAGGGGCGGGAAGGAATGACGACGCCATAGCCATGTGGGGTATCGACCTCTCCGACAACGAGGAAGTATGCAAGGTAAAGGACAAGATCGTTGAAGGGGAATATTGGGACGAGTCGGGCAACTATACGCAGGAGGGCATGGGCAATCCGGCAGGTCCGACTTTTTTGTATACTCCTACATAT
>PGXE01000144.1 GCA_002838935.1 Thermoplasmata archaeon HGW-Thermoplasmata-1
AAGGGATGACAGGCGAGAGATGGCGATATTCTCTATCGGATTGCTCCACAACATTTTTACTGTAAAAGTGAAGGTGGGATAATTCTGTCCCAAAGCCGCGCACGCGTAATGTTTTTAAAAAGGGGGGGCTACATCTCACGAAGGAAAATCTCGGAATACCGACCAATTCGCTTAAATAACGGAATTACATTACAGGCTCTACGTTCCAGAGCCTATAGGATAGTGCTCGTTATCTCAAGATAATAGTGGATATATCAGGAGTTTGTTAAAATGGCAAAGGCAAGATCAAGAGTTGCCACAAGGAAGGTCAAAGACCGCTGGAAGTCCAAGGAATGGTATAAAATCCTCGCACCCCAGACGTTCGCTAGGGCAGTGATAGCTGAGACTCTGGCAGACGAACAGGAGAAACTGCTTGGTCGCGTAAGCGAGATAAGCATGCAGGATCTTACCGGGGACTTCAAGCAGATGCATATAAAGCTTCAGTTTCAGGTCCACGAGGTAAATGGTAGCGAAGCGAACACGAGGTTCGTAGGCCACACCATGACCAGCGACTACCTCCGCCGCCAGACCAGACGCAACCGCTCGAAGATAGACGGCGTTTTCGACGTCAAGACGAAGGATGGAAGCAAGGTTCGGGTAAAGCCATTCGCCATGACCGACCGCAGGATACAATCGAGCCAGAAGACCGCGATTCGGAAGATAATGGCAGAAGAGATATCGGCTGAGGCTGCGAACAAGACCCTTGGCGGCTTTGTCAAGTCCATGCTCGACGGCACCCTCGCGAACCGCATATACAAGAGGACAAAGGAGATATACCCCCTGCGCCGCGTCGAGATATGCAAATCCGAGGTAATGGCTGCGCCCACAGTGGAACTTGAAGAGGAGGATGTTCTCGTGGAACCGGAACAGCCCGCGGAAGAGGAGCAGACGCCTGTCGTGGAGTCCGAAGAGGAAACGGAAGAGGAATCCGAAGAAGAGAAAACTTCCGAGCCGTCAGAGGATATCGAAAAGGCTGTCCCCGAGGCTCTCCACCCATAATTCTTTAAAAACAACCAAACCTTTTTTCTATAAATTTGATATTCACATAGTGCCAACCCTGCAAAATGACAGGTTTTTCTGTCGGGCCCGTAGGGTAGTTCGGATATCCTTCCGGTCTTCGGAACCGGAGACCCGCGTTCGAACAGTCGACGCGTTCAGAGACCGCGGTCGTGTTTTCGACCTCGCTGGATGCTCGCTCGAAAATCGCGGCGGGCCCGTCACTTTTATTATTTTTAGCAGTGGGTTGATTTGTGCCGGTGTCGGCCTCGCCTTTTGGCTTGAACAGTCGTTCACTTCGTTCACTCCTTCGGTTCAAGCCATAGTCACATGTTCCCATAGTGAACATGCTCCTCGCGGCGGGCCCGCTTTTAAATCCTAACCTCGCCACTTAGCCCTTTTTCACTCTGATTATTGGCATCTGCATCATTTGACAGTTGAGTTTTACCAACGCAATTTCAGTGATTTATCACG
>PGXE01000040.1 GCA_002838935.1 Thermoplasmata archaeon HGW-Thermoplasmata-1
TCTGGGCATACCAACAGTTAAGGGACGTAAATTAGGACAAAAACGAGTCGGATTAGCGAGAGCAAGGTTGATTTTTAGGAATCGTGCCACACAGCAGTTAACGTCCATAAGCCAACGGCCTATGGTCTTTCGGTCCCTGCCGCTTATGACGACGATTTCGTTCCCGGGATAGTCCGCGAGTTTTTTGAGCATCTCGATTAGTTCGGGATCCGGTCCCGCCTTTAGCGGAACGTTTTGAAACATGACCAAAGTTCCGTCATAATCAAGCAGTATCAATCTGTTCTTGCTTTTGGCATAGTCTTCAAACAACTGGTTTTTGGCCGTCTTTGACAGGGTTTTCGCGCGGTAGTTCTGCCGAGCCTCTTTTGTCTGGTGCAATCGTTCTATGAAATCGTTGGCCCACTTTTCCACGTCATAGCGTTTAAGCCTATCCCGCATGGGTGAATTGCGCTCCACTTGTTCCTCTATCGGCATGCTTAACGCATCCCGTATGGCGTCTGCCACTTCATCCCGGTCGTTCGGGTTTATTATTATGGCCTCGCCGAGTTCTCTTGAGGCGCCCGCCATCTCGCTTAGTATGAGTACGCCGCGCCCGTCAGTCTTCGACGCAAGGAACTCCTTCGCTATGAGATTCATGCCGTCCCTTAAAGGAGTTATCAGTGAAACGTCTGCCAGACGATAAAGGGCTACGAGAACCTGAAAAGAAATTGGGTGACCGATATACCATATGGGCATCCACCCCACGGTTCCGTATTTCCCAAGGATCATGCCGACCGTTTCGTCCAATCTCTTTTTTAGTTTCTGGTACTGTTCTACGTCTGTTCGTGAAGGCACGGCTACGAGAATGAAGGTCACTTTTTCTTTGTAGTTCGGATATTTTTCTAAGAACAGGTCGAAGGCTTCCAATCTGTTTAGTATGCCCTTTGAATAATCTAATCGATCTATGGAGAATATCACCTTGCGGTCGCCGACTGTTTCGCGCATCCGCTGAAGTTCCGTTTCAACCTCTTCTCTTTTTTGGGGGTTCGAAAATCGTCCATAATCAATCCCCATCGGAAACACATCGGCCTTCACGACTCGCCCCTCGGCATATATGTTGTTAAATAAGCGTTCGTAACCAAGTAGCCTCCCTATGCTGTCAAGAAAATGGTTCATATAGTCATGGGTGTGAAAGCCAATCAGGTCGGAACCAAGAAGTCCATTTAATATCTCCGTTCTCCAAGGAAGTAGTTGAAATAGCTCGAACGCCGGAAACGGGATATGAAGAAAGAATCCTATCTCCGCATCCGGCAACCTCTCCCTTATGAGTTGGGGGAGCAGCATCAAATGGTAATCGTGTATCCATACCGTATCACCCGACTCGGCCACCTTCAAAACCTCATCGCAGAACATGTTATTCATCCGTTTGTAAGAATTCCATAGCTTCTTATCGTAGACCGGATGCTGTGGGAAGTAGTGGAAAAGCGGCCATATTATCCCGTTGCAGAATCCCTGATAAAAGTTTTTCACATCTTCCTTCGAAAGGAAAATCGGCATATACTTTTCAGATTCGAGTCTTGTCCGTATCTCTTTTTCCTTTCCTCCCAGCGTCTCCTGAATAACCCCCGGCCAGCCAATCCAGATGTTATCCTGCTTCTTATAAATCGAGCTCATGCCTGTGGCTAGACCGCCCACGCTGGCTTCATACTGTGTGCCCTTCCCTTTTCGCCTGACGGTGATGGGCAAACGATTTGAAACTATGATAATTTTTCCCATGGTTTTATCTGTTATCTTACATGAACATCATCTTATAAAAAATTTAGGTAAAAATGGTCGACAATGTGCTGTAAAAATATAGATTTGAGCTATTTTTGATTAGAAATCCCGCCCGGTCCACTCCCTTTTGTTTAGTTTTTATTATTGGTTAGTTTGTGAGGTCGTGAACCGGGCTGTATACGCGAACAGCGACTTCGTCGCTTCGGTTCGCGTATTAGTCGTGAATTTGCTTTGCAAATTCACTCCTCTCGTCCGGTCACTTAGCTCTTGTTTTGCATTTATCCGTGACCGGGCTGTATACGCGAACAGCGACTTCGTCGCTTCGGTTCGCGTATTAGTCGTGAATTTGCTTTGCAAATTCACTCCTCTCGCCCGGTCATTAAAATCTTATCTTGCGTTCATTCATAATCAGCGAAGTTATTTTGCGACTCCTCAATCTCGCCCGGTCTATTAACATGTAATTTTTTATGACGGAAAAATGAACGACCTGCTAACATCAAAACATGAATCCTGTATTTCACCCTTCCCCGTGCATTAGAAATCATGGGTTTAGTTAACTTTTCTTTTGGAATGATACAACATCCCACTGAAAAGAAGGCACCCCACAAGAAAAACGCCCCCTGCTGGAGGAGTCGTTCTCTCAATTGGTCCAGAACTCTCTAATTGACTTTGAATTGTTATAATTGATCCGCATATCCCTTTGTCCCCGGTTTCGTCAACAGCGATTAATTTGACTGTATATTCTCCTAGTTTTTCGTAGGTGTGACTAGGATTCTGTTCTGAAGAAATTTCACCATCTCCAAAATTCCATACCCATTTTGTAATAGAACCTTCGGAAGAAATGGATTTATCACTGAAAAATATCTGATTGTTTTTAGCATCTGATGCCATATATGTGAAATCGGCTTTCGGCGGATTGAAATTTACTGTCATTATCGCAGGAGTCATAGAAATCGGACCAGTAGATTCCTTTGAAATTCCTATAGGATTTCCCAGAATATACTTTTCATCGTAGGATTCAATGGTAAATGATTCTATTACTCCAATTTTGATACCGGGCAATATTCTAAGATAAAAATCTCTAGTTCCACTAGAAAAATCCTGATTGAATTCTGATATGTCAAGGCACATAAACGTCGGCAGGTCTGAATGGATTTTTATCCATTCAGGTGAACGAGTATTGACTGGTGATTCAGGCGAACCAATGCCAAGTTCAATTGATGATGTGGCATCCGGGGCAACAGAAAACTCCCAAACGCCTAGAAGTTTTGGCTGATAGGGAGACATGTCGCTGTTTTTTGGCAACAGGCGATATGCTTTTGGATCATTAAACCCACCCAAATCTAAACCACTGGCTATTTTATCCATGGCATGGTAGGTCATCCAGAAAAAACCATTATCGCCCCATTCGTTCCCCCAAGAATTTGCAACTTTGAAGGCGCCACGATCGCCATCATCTGAAACAGAATCATTGTATCCAACTATCGTTACTGCGTGATTCTTTTTGGTTTCGTTATATTCAAAATAAGATACAACAAAATTATCATCGGATATGCCGGCCTTCATCTGCGTGGAATCTATGCCAAATGAAACAAGATGTTCTTCTTTTATCCAAGATTTAATAAGGTCAATATCATTTGAGGTGGTTTGCTCATACCCGCCAATTCTATAAAGCGGTGCCTCCCGCCATGCGCTTTCATTTCCCCAATCCACGGAATTGTTCTCATTGTAGGGCATTGCGGTCATGCTAGCTGCACCAACACTTAAAATTAGGTCTATGCACCACGTTGTCGCAGACCCCATGATATTCACATCTGAATTAAAATTGACCTTGTTGTAAATCCATGATGGACTCATAAGATGACTCGGGTTTCCCGAATATGTATCATTCCATTCATGAATTTTTGCTTGAAGGAACCCGTTTGCGTAATAACCAACGCTCCACGAAGCGCACGAACCCAAGTTGCCTTGGTCTCCTATTGGAGGGAAATAAGGCATTTGAGATAAATCAACTTCAACTGGAAAAGTATCTTGTTGAACGATAGCAACGGCTGAATCCAGATAACATGCAATAAAGACTAAAGTTAAAGCAACCGCCCACCATCTATATTTTTTCATGATGCCCTGACCATTAAAATATATTTTCTTTATTTAACTCTTGTTATAATTTTATTGAAAAAATTATGAATTGAAATTAGAGGAATGTCCCGCTTCCAAGTTCCCCGTCGGTGGGGTCTGTTCCAAGGCCGTTGGCGTTGTCGTCGTATTGCGGCAACTCGGCTGCGGTAAGGCCCTCCCCGTACTCGAACTCCTTCGCGAAGGCGTAGTCGAATGCCTCCTTTATGGAAACTTTTCCGTCGGCGTCGGCGTCGGCGTCTCCGCCATCGGCAGGCGTTCCGTCAGGGTACGCGCCGCTTAGCGCCGCCTGGAAATAGAAGGAGAACATGCCATACGGGTATCCGCCAGAGCTTGCGCCGCCAAAGGAAACCGAGCCATCTGTACAAGCCGTGCATATCACGGTCTTCTCTGCGGAGAGGTCGTCTATGAAGCCGCCGCTAAAGCACTGTTTCATGAATATGATGCGGTTGCTGTAGTTCTTTACCTTGCCCAGATAATCATCGCCCGCAAGCTCACAGTCCTTGATGTTCTCCTCCCATAGGCATAGCACGACGCAGTGCGCAGGGACGTGGCCCACGTTGGGTTCAGTGCTAAACGATCCGTGGTCGTTCGCCCAGAAGTAGAACTGCTCCTCAGGCAACATGTTCAAAGCGAGCTTGTCGCAGACCTCTCTTAGCGCCGTCTTATTTGCCGGATAGTTTATCGGCAGCTCGTATTCCACAGCGCTTCCGGGGTCGGGGCAGTTGTCCTCGTTAACCGGCTCGCCGTCGGCGTAGAGCACGCAGACGTTTTCCTTCGAGTAGTTATACTGGTTGACCAGTATCTCATACATCCAGCACTCGTCGTTCCAGTAGCGTGCATTGTTGCTTCCAGCATCGCCGCCGCCTATCACCATGACCGCTTTTTTGCCCGGAACCGTGAAGAGGATGTCGTTCGGATTCAGGGGTTCCTGCGCCGCATCCGTCGGTTCTTCCGTATCCGGAGCTTCGTTTGAATCCACGCATCCTGCGAAGGATGCGGCGAGCATGGCGGCTATTATGAGTATCCCTATTATTCGTTTCATGGTAATCTCCAGACTGCGAGTATCCTTGTGACAATTTAAAGTTTATGGATAATCGCTTTAGTTATTGGCTAAATTTTATAGCCGGCTGCCGATTCATATAGGATAACATGAACCGCGAAGAAGCGCTTTCGATAATAGACGGACACATCGAAAAGGACTACATGAAAAAGCACATGGTGGCAGTCGGCGCCATCATGGAAGGTCTTGCGGAAGCTCTCGGCAAGGATGACGAGGAAAATAACGACTGGATGCTCGCAGGCCTTCTCCACGACATTGACTTCGAGGAGATAGGCGACGATTTCGCAAGGCACGGTCTGCGTTCTGCGGAAATGCTCGAAGGGGTGGTGCCGCAGGAGGTCATACAGGCAATAAAGTCCCATAATTCCCACAGCACGGGTTTTGAGCCCTGTTCGGACATGGATTTCGCGCTCATAGCCTCTGACGCGCTTTCAGGGCTGCTCACGGCCACGGCGCTGATAATGCCTGCAAAGAGGCTCTCGGACGTCAGCGTCGAATCTGTGGGAAAGAAGTTTTGCAAGAAGGATTTTGCGAAGAACGTGAGCAGGGAGCGGCTGTTATACTGCGAGAAGCTGGGGATTCAAAAAGAGGATTTCTTCGACATAGGCTTGCGCGCCATGCTTGACGTTTCCGCAGAATTAGGTCTTTGAACAAGGTGTTGCGCCGCCTGCCTCTTTTTGCAGTCATCCGCGCTTCCCGCCGCTTCTCGCGGAGCGTCACATGTTGTGCCGCTTGTTGTGCCGCTTGTTGTGCCGCTTGTTGTGCCGCTTGTTGTGCCGCTACAAAAACTTTTAAGTCCTCAATCGGTACTTGACAAGGTACTTGTGATGAATGAAAAAGCGCTGCTGGTGCTGGAGGACGGGACCTGCCTACAGGGAAAGCCTTTGGGCGAAAAGACCACCGTTTTTGGGGAATTGGTTTTCAATACCTCCATGACCGGCTACCAGGAATCGCTGACCGACCCGTCTTATAACGGCCAGATACTGATGTTCACCTACCCGCTCATCGGAAATTACGGCATTTCCGACGACGCCTTTGAATCCGAAAGGGTATGGGTGAGGGGCTGCGTCGTGCGCGAGGCGTGCAAACACCCAAGCCACAGGTTCTCCAAAGGAACGCTATGCGAGTTCCTTACAGAGAACGGCACACCAGGCATAGCCGGCCCTGACACCCGTGCGCTTACGATAAAAACCAGGCAGCACGGAACGCTGAAGGGCGCCCTATCCACAGACGGGCGCGACGCTGGCGAACTTCTGGAAGCGCTACGGCGCATGCCGCACCCCTGCTCTGCCAATCTCATGGAAGCGACCTCATGTCGTAAGTCCATTCTCCACGAAAAACCGTTTTCTTCTGCAAAACGCATCGCCCTGATAGACTGCGGGGCAAAGGCGAATATACTACGGGAGCTGTCGCGGCGGTTCGAGGTCGTTCGGATGCCTTACGACGCGACTGTGGATAAAGTTATGTCTTACGAGCCGGACGGCCTGTTCATCTCGAACGGCCCCGGAGACCCGTCCCACCCTGACGTGGTCGAAAAGACCGTGAAAACGCTTCGCGGGTTGTGCGACGAACTGCCGACGTTCGGCATCTGCATGGGCCACCAGCTCCTTTCGCAGGTATACGGCGGCGGAACCTACAAGATGCTCTTTGGCCACCGCGGGGCAAACCAGCCCGTCAAGGACATTGAAACGGGCAGGATATACATAACCTCGCAGAACCACGGTTACGCCGTCGACGCGAAATCGCTTGAAGGGTCGGAGATGCGAGTCAGCCAGGTTAACCCCAACGACAATACGGTCGAAGGAATGAGGCACGAATCGCTGCCGGTTTTCTCGGTGCAATATCACCCTGAGGCGCGGCCGGGGCCTCTTGACACCATACACCTGTTCGACAGGTTCAGGAAGATGGTGGAGGGGGTTGACGGCCATGCCTAGGCGGACCGACATAAAAAGGATAATGATAATCGGCTCCGGCCCGATAGTGATAGGGCAGGCCGCGGAGTTCGACTTCTCCGGCAGCCAGGCGTGCAAGGCGCTTCGCGAAGAGGGCTACGAAGTGGTGCTCGTCAACAGCAACCCTGCTACCATACAGACCGACGCCTCCATGGCCGACAAGGTCTACGTCGAGCCGCTCGATGTCGACACGCTGGCGCGGATAATAGAAAAAGAGATGCCCGACGGCATACTTGCAGGCATGGGCGGCCAGACCGCGCTAAACCTCTGCTCGGAGCTTGCGAGAAACGGAACGCTCGACAGGTTCGGGGTGCGGCTTCTTGGCACGAGCATAAAGGCGATAGAGGATTCCGAGGACAGGGACCTGTTCAACAAGGTCATGCTCAGGATAGGCGAGCCCATAATGAATGGGGTCACGGTCAACAGCGTGGCGGGGGCGGTCGAAGCCGTAAGCAAGATAGGAGGCTGCTATCCGGTCCTGATACGCCCGGCCTATACGCTTGGCGGCACGGGCGGGGGCATAGCCTACGACGAGGGTGAGCTCAAGGAGATATCTGCAAAGGGGCTTGCTTATTCCCGCATAAGGCAGGTGCTCATCGAGGAGTCGGTGCTCGGCTGGAAGGAATACGAGTACGAGGTGATGCGCGACTCGAGCGACAACTGCATTATAATATGCAGCATGGAGAACATCGACCCGATGGGCATACACACCGGCGAGTCGATAGTCGTGGCGCCCGTGCAGACGCTTTCGGACGGCGACCACCAGATCTTGCGAAACGCGGCAATCAAAATCATACGGGCGCTTAGGATAGAGGGCGGCTGCAACGTCCAGTTCGCCTTCAACCACGATACCGGCGATTACCGCGTGATAGAGGTCAACCCGCGCGTCTCGCGTTCGTCGGCGCTGGCGTCCAAGGCTACTGGTTACTCCATAGCAAGGGTGGCCGCGAAGATAGCTGTCGGGTATATGCTTGATGAGATACGAAACGACGTTACGGGCAACACCTTTGCGAGCTTCGAACCCGCGCTTGACTACGTCATAACCAAGATACCGCGCTGGCCGTTCGACAAGTTCAAGAGCGTCGATCAGAAACTGGGAACCCAGATGAAGTCGACGGGGGAGGTAATGGCGATAGGGAGGACGATAGAGGAGTCGCTCTTGAAAGCCGTGCGCTCGCTCGAGACCGGAAACGGAACGCTGCTTCCGCCAAAGAACTGGGATTGCGAAGGTCTCGAGAAAGAACTAAGGAACGGAACCCACCTGCGGCTCTTTGCGGTCGCGGAGGCGCTGCGAAGGGGCATGCAGATAGAGAGGATAAAGGAGCTTTGCGGCTACGACACCTTCTTCCTCCACAAGATAGCAAACGTCGTCGGAATGGAAAAAAGGCTCTCGTCAAAGGAGATACTAAAGGACGGCGGGCTTTTGCGCGAGGCGAAACGGCTTGGCCTTGGCGACGTGTATATCTCGCGGCTTTCGGGCCTTACGCAAGGGGCTATCCGCAAGGCGAGAATGGGTTTTGGCATACTGCCCACGTATAAGATGGTGGACACCTGCGCCGCCGAGTTCCAGGCGAAGACGCCCTATTACTACTCGTCATACGAAGAGGAGTCCGAAATCGCTGATTCGGCATCAAGGAAGTGCGTAATCCTCGGCTCCGGCCCGATAAGGATAGGGCAGGGGATAGAGTTCGATTACTGCTGCGTCCACGCGGTTCAGGCCCTCCGGGAGGCGGGCGTGGAAACGGTCATGATAAACAACAACCCCGAAACCGTGAGCACAGACTACGACACCTCGGACAGGCTCTACTTCGAGCCGCTCACCTTCGAAGAGGTGATGAACGTCATTGAGGCCGAAAAGCCGGACGGGGTGCTCGTCGCATTCGGCGGCCAGACGGCAATAAACCTTGCAAAGCCGCTTGAGAACGCGCTCGCGGAAAGCGGCCTTAAGACAAGTATCTGGGGGACCTCCCCCGACGCGATAGCGCTCGCCGAGGATCGGGAGCTTTTCAGCGCACTGATGCGCAAGTTGCACATACCGCAGCCGGAATCCGGCACAGGCCACTCGTTTGAGGACGTGAGGGAAAAGGCGGCGAAGATAGGGTATCCTGTGTTGGTGAGGCCTTCCTTCGTCCTTGGCGGCAGGGCGATGCAGATAGTCTACTCCGAGGACGAGCTCGCCAGATACATGGAGGAGGCGGTGCAGGCGTCAAGCGAGCACCCGATACTGGTCGACAGGTTCCTTTCGAACGCCGTAGAGATAGACGTCGACGCGGTGTGCGACGGTGAAAAGGTCATAATCGGCGCGATAATGGAGCACATCGAAGAGGCGGGCATCCACTCCGGAGACTCGGCCTGCGTAATACCCCCCCAGACGCTGAGTGCCGAAATCCTCAAGACCGTTGAACTCTACACGAAGAGGATAGCGCTCGCGCTTGGCACCGTCGGCCTGATAAACATCCAGTACGCGGTAAAGGACAATATAGTGTTCATACTCGAAGCGAACCCGCGGGCGAGCAGGACCGTCCCCTTCGTTTCCAAGGCAAAGGGGCTGCCCCTTGCCAAGATAGCTGCACGGGTCGCGCTTGGCGAGAAGCTGAAGGATATGGACCTGCGGGAATACGGGCGCGGCGGCGCGATCTCGGTCAAGGCGCCGGTCTTCTCGTTTCTGAAGCTGAGGGGCCTTGACACGGTCCTTGGGCCGGAGATGAAGTCGACCGGCGAAGCCATGGGTATCGCGGACTCGTTTGGCGCGGCATACGGCAAGGCCATGATGGGCGCAGGCAACCCCCTGCCCGCATCGGGAACCGTGTTCCTCGCGGTCTCGGATGCCGACAAGGACAGGGTGCTTCCGATAGCGGAGGAACTTGCCGAAATGGGTTTCTCGCTAGTTGCGACACGGGGCACCGCGTCCTTCCTGCGGGATTTCGGCCTTGACGTAGCGACTGCCTACAAAGTTTCGGAGAAGGAAAGCCCGGACGCGATAGACGTGATGCGGTCGGGAAATGTCACGCTCGTGATAAACACCCCCTCGGCAGGAATTCTGGCTCCGGAAAGAAAGGATGGTTTCCAGATGAGACGCGTTGCCGTCGACCTTCAGATACCGTTCATATCGACCCTATCCGCCGCGAGGGCTGCGGTAAGGGCAATTCGCCGCATGCAGGAAGGCAGTATGGACGTAAACCCTTTGAAGTGAATTCAAGGAATAAATTAAGCCGCCAGAGGGACACATGCTAATTGCTCACTTACGTTCGCAATTGGCCTTATCCCTCCGTCGTCTTTGGGTAATTCAAAAAATAGGATAATTTGGGAAGCCGCCAGAGGGATTTGAACCCCCGACCTGCTGATTACGAATCAGCCGCTCTACCAACTAAGCCATGGCGGCATTTGCGAATGAGCAAAACGAAGTTTTGCGAATTTGCAAATAAGACGTGAGAGCAAAGCGAACACGTCGGCACTTTCGAGTGAGCGAAACTAAAGTTTCGCGAGGTTGAAAGTAAGGCGAACACGAGTGTTCGCCGACATTTGCGAGTTTTCGAAACGAAGTTTCGGAAAGTTGCAAACAAGGCTAATGCGAATAGCATTAACCGGCGTATGAAAGCCCGAGTCCGAAGGGCTGGGGCTTGCATATAAGGCGAATTTGAACAATTCGCCGTCGACTGGAAACTTTGTAAACAATCGTTCAGCCAAAGTTTTCAGAACTTTTTCAATGCTCGAATAAAATCGTTCTTTAAAATGGTTGCTCTTTATCTGCTGTGTGGCACGATTGTCATTTTCAGGCATTTCATTTAAATAGTTTATAACTGGTTTTCAGTTTCTACTATATAAATACTAATCATATTTAGCGGCTTTGGGACAGAATTATCCCACCTTCACTTTTACAGTAAAAATGTTGTGGAGCAATCCGATAGAGAATATCGCCATCTCTCGCCTGTCATCCCTT
>PGXE01000041.1 GCA_002838935.1 Thermoplasmata archaeon HGW-Thermoplasmata-1
GCGCTCGGCTTTTTCCACAACGCATCGGGCGTGGTGCTTTTCTTAATCGCGCTCGGGCTTACGGCCGCTCTCGGCTTTGCGCTTGGAGCATTCAAAACAAATGCAAAGAGGGGTATCGATGGATAAGACCAAGGCGGGCTACGTAAGGCTCACCGGATTTCTCGCGCTCTCCATCGTCCTGATACTGCTTCTCTCGACACCGGGAATGATATTCTCGAAGGGCGTGGACCTGATAGACACCGAGCTTTCAAGGAGAAGCGGCCACGAGTTCTATGTTCAGACGGCCTTAGACTTCGGCGACCGGGCAAGCTTAGCGACCCTGCCAAAGGAGTTCGGAAACTGGTCAATGAGCCATGAGTATAACTGGAACGCGCTTGCCGAACGCCTTAATGTCAGCCTGATGCTCTGCCGGGACTACGCCAAACCCGGGTTATATATTCCGGTGAACCTGCTCGTTGCAAGGTCGAAGGAGACCAATACCTCAGGCTTCCACCCGCCGATTGTCTGCTATCCCGCGCTAGGGTATACGATAGTGAACGGCGAGGTAAATCCCACGCCATATCGGTTCTTTGACCATGAACAGCACCTCGGCGAGACCGAGGAGATGGAAGTTGCGAACGTTTCGTGGATAACGAAACCGCTCTTTGGGGGAGAGGAGATGCAGAACGTCACGATTCCCGTAAAGAAACTAGTCATCGAGAAGTACGACGATGGCGGGAACGTGATAAAACGGGGCGTGGTCCTCTACTTCTACGTCAAGACCGACAGGTGGGGCATAACCGAGGAATTCACTTTCATCCGCGTCGAGGCGACCTTTGCACCCACGCAGGGAAACTGGAGCGAGGCGGTCGAAGGAACGACCGCGGTTTGTGAGGGACTGATGTCTGAACTCTTTCCAAAGCTATTCAAGCTGCGCGAACCCGAGGAGATGATAATAGTGGCGATGGCAAAAGAGGGCGGCGCACTCGGCGTTGCGGCGGCAGTGGTTTTAATAGATATCCCTCTCGCCGTGATATTATATCCCTCGATAAGGAATCTGAGTGAAAAACGTATTGAAAAAAGGTTGCAAAAAAGGTAGGTCGAAGCGGCCTACCCGTTCGCCCACTCCACCAGTTTTTTCTCCCATATTTCTCTTGCGGGCACTCCTAGCGAGCAGGCGTAGGTGTTGAAGTCCACGACGTCCTTGCCGTTCGCGACCGCCGTCTCCTGTATCTCGCGGAGGCGCTCGCCCGCCATCGAGTAGCAGGGCGCGTATCCCACCATCGCCTGGAAGATGAATATCTGGCTGAACACCATCTTTTTCGACAGGCCGGTCTTCTCGTGCGCCCAGTTGATGAACTCGTAGAGCGACTGCTTGTGCATGTTGATGCGCGTATCCCCGATGGCTCGCAGGAACCGCAGGATGCGCCACTCGCGCACTATGAACTCCACCTCGTCCGCGACCTCGTCAAGCGGGCCGATAGTTTCGACGAACTTCAGGAATTCCATATCCTCCCCTCCAAGTTCGCTATTGGGCGATTCCACAAGCTTTCTTAGCAGCCGCATGAATTCCAGCTCGCGGTAGAACGATATGCCGTCGCTCACAGGAAGCGCAAGCCTTGTGGATAGCATCTCTACGAATCCGGGCTTTGCGCCGTAGCCAAAGGACGAATTGCTGAAATGCACGCAGTGGCCGTATTCTTCGTGTATTAACGTCTGCGTGAGGTCTGGCTTGCCTGCCGGAGCGGCATAGCGCGGATCGGTCGTAACGAAGAAGACGTTGAACTGGTCGTCGGTCAGGGAGTCGTAGGTCGACATCGCCGCTGTCGAGATCTGGTTTAGCAGGTATTCGGGCGTCTCCATTATCTTAGTATTGTAGTTCGGGTTGACGCGCACTATGCGGTTTTGCATGACCGGATGAACCGCCTTTCTAAAGCCGTGCAGGAACTTGAGCAGTTCGTCGCCCTTTACCGCCCGCATCTTGGAGATGGCGCCGGCGACGGCCTCAGGCGTCGGATCGCACCCGCACCTCTTCGCTATTCGCGATGCGACCTCGTTAAGCAACGGAAGCTCATCATCGAGCCATTTCAACCCCTTGGCCTCCACTTCGCCCGCATCCTTCTCCGTGTAGCCGTATTGCTCTTTGAGTATGCGCGGATAGATCTGTTTTCTGCCGATGTCGCCGCCTCGTTTCTCGAGGATCGGATAGACCTCGTCGAAATTGCCCTGTTCTATCTCCGGCACGTCGAACGGTTTGCGGTATTCGGCGGTCAGCTTTTCAAGGTCGAGGAGTTTAGACCCAAGCTCGCTGCTCTGCGTCATCCCGCGTACGGCCTTTGCCATCGCGAGAAGCCCTATGCAGTTGTTGACGGTGACCACCTTCACCTCCGTCGACCACTCCTTTCCAGAAAGCTCCGCCTTTGCCGCGTCCATCGCATCCATGACCGAGTTCGTGAACGACGTCAGGTGTTCCTCGTTTACCCCCTCCTTTATGATGTGGCCAAAGAATCCCCACGTCGCGGCATCGGGCACGCGATACGGCTCGTGAAAATCTATATCGACCTCCATGGAATCGAGATGCCGCAGGTAAACCTCGTCATCTGTCCTTTTTCGAATTTCCACAATCCGTGATTTGAGCCTTGCCTCGTTCTCCTCGGTAGGAACGAATATCTTCCCTGCATATTCGGAGTAACCTTCCCCGAACGCCTTGTTCGGCGAGATGGCTGCCCATATCTCGAAAATCTCCTTCTCAATATCGTTTGCCGGAACCTTCAATGCCATGATTTCACCGAAGCCAAAATGGCGGTTAAGGTTAAAACTTTTGGCATCGGCAAAGCTTCCTGACCGATGAGGTTTTATCTGCTGTTCCACAAGAAGACTCCTTTCGCCCGAGGGGTACCTCGGTCTCTTGTGGGATTATAAATCCCACGATCCAATCTATGATTGGTTGAGGTAGTTCACCGAACTCTTCAACGGCATCTATCGAATCCCTGATGTCTTCGAGATAGCCCCGTATTCTCTTTTCATGTATATTCGACCTCTGCCAAAATATGCCTGCCGATTCTGGGCTTGAGCGCGGTTTTCATAACGAGATCGACCTTTATGCCGAGCAGTTCGCTCAGATGCTCTCCAAGAGATGTAAACAACCCTCACAGCAAGCGGTGGGGCATTCCGTCAGGAGATTGATAGGTTTGCGAAACCATAACAACACAACCATCATCGGAACACGAAGATGCGTTTACAGGCATCCTACTCTTAGGCTTCTGACCAAAAACCACATCTTGCGTAAATTGACAGAAGTTAAGGGCAAATCCGTAAATCCTTCCCAATATTCGAGGGCATCAAACAATGTGGAACTTGCGGATTGCCAAACATCGAACAGTCGGGTCAATTTGTCTGTCTTTACCGACGTTAAAGGCAATATATTCAATTCGACAGCTTTCTGTAATATTCGCTCCATGTTTATCAGCACAGAATATCTGGGACTGAAAGTATTTAAATGTTCTGGACAGGTGGGAGACTGTATCGGTTCTCCTCCCCGTAGCAAACTACGGGGTATCCGAACCGAGGTGATTGAATGAAGGTTCCGGGCATACTCACAAAAAACTTCTCCCTCTACCACGATGTCGTAGAGGGTTTCCGCAAACGGGGCGTGGGGGTGGCGAGTCTCGAGTTCGGCAGGCCGCTGCCGCCCGGCATCGCCGCGGTCATCGCATCGAGAAGCGACGGGGAGGCTCCAGATTTTCCCGACCCGCTCTTCATAGAAGATTTCTCGTCAATCGAATCGCTGATAGACGCGGCCCTGCTGAAGTGCGGCGGAAGCGGAGAGATACGCGAACTCGTAATAGGCATAGACCCGGGAGAGTTGCCCGGCATCGCAGTCTACGGCAACAGGGTTCTTTTGAAAAAGGAGAACGCCCGCTCCCCCGAAGAGGTTAGGCCGGTGGTCGAAAGACTGCTTTGCACATATCACGCAGACCGCGTCGTGGTGCGGATAGGCCACGGTGCGAGGATACTTCGCAACAGGACGATCAACGCCCTGTCCGGGATGGTCCCGATAGAGCTTGTGAACGAACAGTGCACGACCCCTGCAAGAGGTGAGATAGTCGAACAGAGGGACTCGGACGCGGCTGCCGCGATCGCACTCGGTTCGGGAAGGGAGGTATCCGGCGAGTTCTCGATCGTTCCGAATGCGGGCGAGATACGGGACATGCAACGCAAGAGTCGCCTTGTCAGCGAAGGCGAGTTCACAATCTCAAAAAAGCTGGCGGCGCGTGTGCTTGGCGGCGAACTCTCTCTCGATGAAGCGGTCGAGCTTTGCCGGCGGAAGGAGAACCCTTAGGTATACTTATGTAGAATCGCTAAAATACCATAATTGCCGTGCCTGTTCGCAATCGGCACAACTAACTTTAATTAACAGAGGATGGGATACTCTGAGATGAATGCTCTGAGTTACTGCAAAAGATGGAGGCGTTATAATTGCCCAAGGCTAAGGAATTAACTCTCAAGGTAAGCGAGTCGCTGCAGCAGGACGTTGGATACGGCAGGGCCAGGATAGACGGCTCTAGCAGGGTGGAACTCGACCTGTCCCCTGGCGACGTCGTGGAGATAAAGGGCTCTATCCCGACCGCGGCGGTGGTCTGGAGGGCGTACCCGGAAGACGAGGGCAAGGGCCTCATAAGGATAGACAACCTGACGCGCAAGAACGCTGGGGCCGGTCTTGGGGACAAGGTCGCGATACGCAAGATAGAGCCGAAAGGGGCAAAGAGCGTGACCCTCGCGCCGGTGATAAACGAGGGCAACCAGGTGCAGTTCGGGGAAGGCATCGACCAGCTTGTAAAGCGCGGCCTTTCTAAGAGGCCCGTTTCGCAAGGCGACATGATAATTATACCGGGCATCGCGCTTTTTGGAAGCTCGCTCCCCTTTGCCGTGATTGCGACTACGCCAAAGGAGATAGTGCAGATAACGGACGAGACCGAGATAGTGATACAGGACGAATCCGTGTCGGGCGCGGATATGGCAAAGAGCCGCATCTCATACGAGGATATCGGCGGCCTGCGCGACCAGCTGCAGAAGATACGCGAGATGATAGAGCTGCCGTTAAAGCACCCGGAGCTTTTCGACAGGCTTGGCATAGACCCGCCGAAAGGGGTTCTCCTCCACGGGCCGCCAGGAACCGGAAAGACGCTCATAGCAAAGGCGGTGGCAAACGAATCGGGCGCCAATTTCTACACCATAAACGGCCCGGAGATAATGAGCAAGTTCTACGGACAGTCGGAAGAGAACCTAAGAAAGACCTTTGATGAGGCCGAAAAGAACGCGCCCGCGATAATATTCATCGACGAGATAGACGCGATAGCGCCAAAGCGCGAAGAAACCCACGGTGAGGTGGAACGAAGGGTCGTAAGCCAGATGCTCACCCTGATGGACGGCCTGAAAGGGCGTGGCAAGCTGATAGTCATAGGCGCAACCAACCGCCCGGACTCCCTCGACCCCGCACTGCGCCGCCCCGGAAGGTTCGACCGGGAGATACAGATCGGCGTTCCCGACCGCGTCGGCAGGGAGGAGGTCCTGCAGATACACACCCGCGGGATGCCGAAGGCCGAAGGCGTTGACCTCAAGCACGTGGCCGAGATTACCTACGGTTTTGTCGGTGCGGACCTCGCGGCCCTTGCGAGGGAGGCTGCCATGAATGCGCTGCGCAAGTATCTGCCGGACATGGACCTCGACAAGCCGATACCTACCGAGATACTCGAGAAGATGGAGGTGACGATGGAGGACTTCAAGGAGGCGTTGCGCAACATAGAGCCTTCCGCACTAAGGGAGGTGCTGGTGGAGGTTCCGATGGTCAACTGGGACGACGTCGGCGGCCTTGCCGACGCCAAGCAGAACCTGAAGGAAGCCGTGGAATGGCCGCTGTCGAATCCGGAGGCGTTCAAGAGGCTCGGCATACGGCCGCCGCGCGGCATACTGCTCTACGGGCCGCCGGGAACGGGAAAAACGCTTCTTGCGAAGGCGGTGGCCAACGAAAGCAAGGCGAATTTCATGTCTATAAAGGGGCCTGAGGTCTTCAGCAAATGGGTCGGGGAATCTGAAAAAGCGGTAAGGGAGCTCTTCAAGAAGGCAAAGCAGTCCGCGCCCTCGATAGTTTTCCTCGACGAGATCGACGCGATATCGCCAAGACGCGGCGCATACGAGGGGTCGAGCCACGTTACCGAAAGCGTGGTCAACCAGCTTCTGACGTCGATGGACGGTCTCGAGTCGATGGAAGGGGTCGTCGTGATAGCGGCCACCAACAGGCCCGACATGCTCGACCCGGGGCTCATACGCGCCGGAAGGTTCGATCGGCTCATTATGCTAGGCGCGCCGGACAGGGACGCAAGGAAAGAGGTGCTCAAGATCCACACGAAGGGCATGCCGCTTTCGGACAACGTCTCGCTCGATTCGCTTGCCGACCTCACCGACGGCTACGTCGGCGCGGACGTAGAGGCGCTTTGCAGGGAGGCCGCGATGCTTGCCCTGCGCGAAGACATGAATTCTTCCATAGTGGAGGCAAAACACTTCGAGAAGGCGCTTACCACGGTGAGGGCGTCCGTTACTTCGGACATAATAAAATACTACGAGCGCATAGCCAATCAACTGGGAGCGGGGATAGCAAAGAGGAAGAAGGAGGAGATAGGGCCGGAATACATATAAGCGGTTATGGCGGCAGGTGCACGGCCGGCGTCGGTTGCCTTGCCTATTCTTATCCCTATCGCCTCGTCGCATTATCGCGCCATTTTGCCAGTTCCCATCGAAGGGTTTACAAACCATTACCTATATTACCATAAAAACCAAAGAAAGGTGATTGTCATGCAGAAGCTGTTCGAGAACGAGTTGCGAGGAAAGACGGTAATGAGCGACGAAGGGATCTATCTTGGGATAATGAGGAACACCACGGTCAACGAAAAGACGGGGGAACTCATGCACATACTCGTGGAGCCTTCGAACGAGGTCGACCCGAGGCTTTACCACCTCGACCAGCGCGGCTACCTCGTTTTCCCGTTCAGTTCCGTGCGAAGCGTCCGCGACGTGGTCGTCATAGGCCACTAAACCAAAAACCTCCTTTTTGTGCAACAAACCATTTAAACCCGAAACATCTTACATGCCTCCATGCCTTGGGGGGCAGGTCTTATCTGTGCTTTGAAGAAGCGCTTCGACATGATGCTCGAGGATGCGGCAGGTCTCGCGACGACCCTTGAGAATATCTTCGATGATAAAGACGAGATAAGCGACGACACGATAGACAGAAGCGTCCGCTCCCTGTTTTACGCCCTCGAGCAGGAACGGTTTTTGAGGGTGAGACGGATCGAATACAAGGACGAAGGGCGCGTGCTGCGCGGTTTTTACTGGTCGCTCAACAACAGCGAACTTGAGAAAGACGGTTTTGAAGCTACGGCGTGCCGGGAAATTCCTGAAGACCCTTCGTATATATACAAGCGGCTGCCTGCGGAATCGTGGAGAAGGGGATAGCCGCGCCCGCTAGTTGTTCATCTTCGGAGGGCCCATCTTGAGGGACTCGTAAGAGTATATCGAAGTGATGGATCTCTTCTTGATAGATTTTGCCCTTCTCTCGGCCATGTGCAGAAAAAGGGTCGTGCCGCCGGATACCGACGCCGTCGCCCCGACGCACAGGGAAGCCAGCCACAGCGCCCGGTTTATGTTTTTGAGGGTGCATATGGTGGACGAAAGGGTCTCGCTCGTGTTGGTCGATATAAGCCCGCTCTCCTCGCTCTCGTCGAGCTTGTTTAGAGTCTCCTTGATCTGTTCGGACTGGACTACGGCGAGAACCGCCAGCAGAACCGCTATCACCGCAAGGGACAGCGTGACTGCGAAATAGACCCTTTTGCCCAAACCTATCCTCATTCTCAATTAGAGCACCTTTGACATCCTGTTTTTGCAAATATGCCGTGCATTTAGAAGTATTTAATATTTTCCTATTTTTCGGGGCTTTTTGGCGCCGGCGGGGCGCCGGATTGCTGTTTTACGCCCTCTCTCGTCTTGACCGCGGTTCCAGTCTTGAACGAAAGCATCTCCTCGCGGTTCAACAAAACGCGGCCAACGCCGACGAGGCGATCTCTGGAATCGACTATCAGGCACTCGTCGTACGGCCTTAGCCCGACATCGCAATCGAGTGCGAACTTCGGGAATACGCTCTTCCCTTCCGCGACAAACGGGACCGCGTCGTCGTGTATCGTCACGCGCATCGCTGGCGGCGAGAGCACCGCGTGCAGCCGCCGCGCACCCGCCTGCTTTAGGGTGAACAGCCCCTCTGTCGCCCTCATCGAAAGCACGTGCTCGCCGTCGACAATCACGTTACGCAATTTTTCCGTGGCGCGGGATTTGACTAGTTCTATCTTGCCGTCAAGCAGCGCGTTGCCCGCGCCTGCGCCAAACTGCATGTTCGCGGTCTGTCTCACCCGTTCGGTCTCTACGTCGAAAACGGTTTTGCCACAGTCGTCGCAGACAAGCCGGTCGGCTGTGGCGCGCCCAGCCCACCCGACGACGTTTTTCCCGCATAGCTTCGCCTTTTCGAAGGCTTCGAACGCGCCGCTCGCGTGCCCTTGCGTCTCCGCGTCGGTCGTTTCCGGGAACACGGACTGGCCGCAAGGGTACATCTCGTCAAGTTCTATCGGTACCGGGCCAAAGGCGGACCTCACGACAAAAGAAGCGGGCGCCGATTCGAGCACCGAATTCATTTCCGAAAGCCTGTTTCGCGCGTATGGTTTTCTTCCCTCATCGAAGACGACCGCGTTTGGCTGCGGCTGCGGCTCGTAGCGTTCGAGCAACCGTGCGGCGTATCTGTGGAATATGGGGCGGTGTATAGTGTACCTGCCTTTGTAGAACAGCGAACGCCCCTTCGACAACGGCTCGTAGCGTTCGAGCCACTCCTTTTCTCCCTCGATGACGCGCAGGGCGTCGATGAGGCTTGGGTGCGCCTGCGCCCTCTCCTCCACAAGCTCCCACAGGCTGCCCTCTCGTATCGCCTGCCGGACCCGCCGTATCTCCGCGAAGGTGACATATAGGTTGTGCTCTGCAAGAAGCCGTTCTCTCTGCCTCTCCGGAAGCTTTCGCAACCCGTCCGGCGAATGGGCAGAGCAGACCGGGCACGCGCAGGGACTCTCCGACAGGTCGTTGAGGTGCGCTGTTCCGTCCGGGAATATCATCCTGCCGTCCTTTGCGTACTTTGCGTAGGCAGACGAGTCGAAGAAGTCGCACCCGAGCGCCGCCGCCATCGGAAATACGAGCGGATGGCCCGCGCCAAACAGGTGGACCGGTTTAGACGGGTCGAGGCCTTTCTTCGCGCCGATTATGACCCTTGCCAGATCCGCATACCTCTGCCCCTCCATGAGCGGGACGACACCGCCTATCGGGCAAAAATCCGCACCCATCTTTGAAATCTCCCTTGCGCAGTACTCCCGCAGGTCGGGATAGACCCCGCCCTGAACCGTGCACGCAAGCGACATCCCGCCTTTTATCTCAATCGACGCCTTCGCCCGTTCGAGGGTCTTCGCTATGTCGTCGCTGCACTGCTCGTGGCTGCGGTCAGGTGTGCTGAAGATGTCGAGTATCGTACCGACGTCGGTGCCTATCTCCCTTTCGAACTCCACTATTTCGAGCGGCCCGACCCCGACGTCGCCGTAGACGTACATCTGGAACGTTCCCGAATCCGTCATGACGGGGCCGTCCCAGTCTATAAGTGAATGAAGCCCTTTTTCTATGGCCGCATCGTGAAGCCGGGGGGTTTTCTTTATTATGTAGGAATTGGTTATTATCATCTGGGTGCCGAACTTCCCACGCATCTCTTTTGGGCTTATGAACGGTATGTTCGGGTTTATGACCGGCAGAAGGGTGGGCGTGGTGACTTTGCCGTGCGGCGTGGAGAATTCGCATATCCTGCCGGCGGCGTCCCTTTCCTTTATCTCAAGCGTCGTAGTCATGACCTCATCCCCGGAATTCGTCTTCCGGCTTGGAGCACACGCTCCGATATAATAGATTTATTTAAAAAGCTGGCTCAAGGGACTTTTTTCGGCTTTTACCTCTTTTGCGACCCTTGCTACCCCTCGATGAGTCTTGTCCTTCCGCCGGAGTGGATACTGCCCGTGCTTGCGCCGCCCACTATCGTGACGTCGCCGTCGGCGCGGACCTCTCCCGTCTTCGAGCTTTTGTGGAGGCTTACGTCGCCTTCCGCCCTCACGAAGTTCTTCACCTCCGCGCCATCGAGGATGCGGACGTTCCCCTTTGCCACAACCGCTCCGTCCACTACCGCGCCCGGGCCTATGACTACGTCGAACCCGGACTCGACGTCGCCGTGCACCTGCGCACCCTTGCCGATGTAGACGGAGCCCTCGCTCTCTACATGCCCCATTATCCTCGCCCTCATGCCAACGGTTATGTCCCTGTCCGCACTCCTAAGGCCTTTTTCTACGAAGGCGCGGCTTGCTATTACGTATGAATTCTTTACTCGGTAGATATCGGTTCTCATCGGGCGTTGCACCTAAAGACCAAAAACCGGTGAGACGTTTTAAACGCTTCGTATGAACCTTTTACGAAAAGCTTCACCAAAAGTGGCGGACTTTCGCTTCGCTTCAGTCCACCTAATAGATATGACGGAGGGTCTTGTTTAAAATGAACCTTTTACGAAAAGCTTCACCAAAAGTGGCGGACTTTCGCTTCGCTTCAGTCCACCTAATAGATATGACGGATAACCTTGGTTAATTTGCAAAA
>PGXE01000042.1 GCA_002838935.1 Thermoplasmata archaeon HGW-Thermoplasmata-1
AAGCGAGTTGCCGTACGGGTGGCCGACTCCGACGTGGACGTTCGTTCCTCCGCCTACGCGCGGGGCCACGTCGTAGATGTAGAAGTTGAGGTCCTTGTCTACGCAGGTCTGCAGGCAGAACGGCCCTATGACGGGGTAGCCGTAGTGCTCTTTTGTCGCTTCCACGTACATCTCGCCGAGCCTGAAAACCTTCTCCAAAAGCGATTCGCGCACCGTCGCGCTGTTGTGGCCGCATACAGTCATCTCCGGGATCAGCTGGTGCTCGGGGAGGCTCATCTGCTGCGGCGCAGGTATCCTGACGTGGCCGTCAAGGGAGGTTTCGAATCGCCAGTCTATGCCGAGAAGCTCAAGCGGCGACATGCCGTTTGTCTTATTCTGCTTTGCGGCGGTGACGGGCGAGTGGAAGAAGTCGAAGTTGAGGACGGGCCCGATTATATAGCGCTCTATCCTTGCGCCTTCGAGAGCATCTTCGGTTATGACGTTGCTCTTTAACAATGCCTGCGATTTCTCCCTGTATTCCCTGTAGCTTGCAGCCGTGAAGAATCCGCGCTCCAGCTTCTTTTGCGCGTGGTGGAGCTTGACGATGCAAAGCTCGTTTATGTCCTTGGGACTTTCAATTTTCTCGGGGAAAGGCATTCCCGCCTTCTCGAGGAGCCAGTAGTAGTCGCGCTGTTCGCTTCTCTCTTCGGAGCGAAGGAGGTTGCGGCTTCCAAGCATCGGGACCATGAAGTCGTTCTCTATGGCATCGATGGCGCAGTATGAGGTGAACGAGCGGTTTGGCACGAAGAGCGAATTCCTTTCGACGAGCTTTTTCTGGTTCTCCTGCCGCAGTATCTCGTTGTATCTGTCGAAAACCCACGTTTCGTCGACGTAGCCGCGAACCCTCTTGCCGCCAGAGTCCCGCACAGCCCGAAAGTAGGTGTCGTAGGTCTTCTCGCGCCCCTTCTGGCAGATGGCGATATTCGCTATCCCCTCGTCCGCGGAGCCGTCGCAGACGTCGAGTGCGGAGTGGCTGCCTATCACGCCGAGAGTGAGCTTGCCGGCGTCGTAGCCGTCGACGATTTCCCATACCTGCTTGCGCTCTATCATGCTATCCTGAAAAGGAATGGCAAAAGTGGTTTTAAAAGTTGGGTGGAAAAGATCAGAACGGCTTGCGGAAGTTTCTTCCCGCATAGCGGGCCGCGTCGCCGAGTTCTTCCTCTATCCGCAAGAGCTGGTTGTACTTTGCAAGGCGCTCGGTCCTGCACGGCGCGCCAGTCTTTATCTGCCCTGCGCCGAGAGCGACGGAGAGGTCTGCGATGAAGGTGTCCTCGGTCTCGCCGGAGCGGTGCGACACCATGACGCCGTAGCCGTTCCTGAATGCAAGGTTTGCCGCATCCATGGATTCGCTGAGGCTGCCTATCTGGTTGACCTTGAGGAGGAGCGCGTTGCAGGTGTTATTCTCTATGCCCTCTCGCAACCGCTTCGTGTTCGTGACAAACAGGTCGTCGCCGACTATCTGTATCTTTCCTCCCATCCTGTCCGTGAAGGTCTTGAAACCTGCCCAGTCGTCCTCGGCGAAGCCGTCCTCTATCGAAACCATGGGATAAGTCTTGCAGAGGCCTGTCCAGAAGTCAGAAAGCTCTTCGCTGCTGTAAGATTTGCCGCTTATGGTGTATCTGCCGCTTTTCTCGTCGTAGAATCCCGACGCCGCAGGGTCGAGCGCAATCGCCATTTCATCGGCATACCCGGCCTCTTGCGCAGCCTTCATTATTATCTCGAACGGTTCCAGATAATCGTTGAGCGGCGGCGCAAATCCGCCCTCGTCGCCAACGTTTATGCTGTCCGGGCCGTATTTCTTCTTCAGGATGGATTTCATTACCTGGTAGGTCTCCGCGCCCATCTGCATGGCCTCGGTGAAGCTCTTTGCGCCGACAGGCATTATCATGTGCTCCTGTATGTCGAGCGCATTGCCCGCGTGCGCGCCGCCGTTTATGACGTTCATCGATGGAACGGGGAGTATGCATGCCGCGGGCCCGCCAAGATACTGGTAAAGGGATTGGCCGTTTATCTCGCTTGCCGCCCTTGCTATCGCAAGCGATACGCCGAGTATCGCATTCGCGCCCAGGTTGCTCTTGTTCGGCGTGCCGTCAAGCCCTATCATTATCTGGTCTATGAGCCGCTGGTCCCTTACGTCAAGTCCCTTTATCTCGGGGAATATCTTCTCCTCAACGTTGCGCACCGCTTTCATGACGCCTTTGCCGCCAAACGGCTTGCCGCCGTCGCGAAGCTCCACGGCCTCGTGTACGCCTGTAGATGCGCCGGATGGCACCGCCGCGCGCCCCATCATGCCAGCTTCGGTGTAAACGTCGACCTCTACCGTCGGGTTTCCGCGCGAGTCGAATATCTGGCGTGCAAGTATATCGGTTATCTGGAACATTTTATATCTCCCTATGGCTCTCTATCTTTATCCAAAGGTATCGAAAATTATTAACTTAAATGTTTCCTGTTGCGTTTCCGCGCCGGAATCGTTTGCGAAATGCGTTCTTTTTCCGGCCGCACGCCATGTATATTATAAGCGGTTATAGGCGGCTATATGACGCTTCGGGTGACGTGGTCGCGCAGAACAGGTATCTTGTCATAATCACACCGCCCACAAGCCTTCGAAAAACCGCAACTAATTTAAAACGCCACCGCTTTCGAAATATGTAATATTGCAGTGGAAACCCATGAGAAAAGAAGCCGAACTAAATCTTGTGATAGCGATAGATTCGTCATACAGCATGATGGCCCGCGATGCGGAGGCGAGCCGTTTTGCTTTGGCAGTTCGCTGTGCAAACAACGTGTTGCAGGCCCTGCTTTTGGAGGGAAAACACCCCTTCGTATCCGTTCTCGCATACAACGACGGCCTCATGGAGGTCGCCGGGCCGGTGCGTCTTTCGAAAGAGGCGGCATCCGCAGTTCGCCGTTCGCTGTCTTCCGTAGAGCCGAGGGGAAAGGCCTCATTGTCATCGCTGCTCGAGGAAGCGGCGAAGCTGGCGTCGCAAGCGGATGGTGCAAAAAA
The DNA here is from genome assembly GCA_002838935.1 of Thermoplasmata archaeon HGW-Thermoplasmata-1. Lineage (GTDB taxonomy): Archaea > Thermoplasmatota > E2. The sequence continues at coordinate 3,044 of PGXE01000042.1, forward strand.
AGGGCGGTGCGCGATAGTTCTGTTTACAGACGGTATTTATTCCGATTTGAACCGTGTTATTGAACGCGCACCGAAAATTCTGTCCGGGATGCAACTGTTTCCGGTCATGGTCGGCAGCGCTCTTGGCGGCGCACCGCAAATGGAACGACTCGCGAAAGCCGCCTGCGGAGTGGTTCTGCATACGGGCACGGAATCGTTCACGGACGAGTTTCTCGGCACCGTCGGCGCGTGCGGCGGTTCCGGTTCGCGCAGGCGCGGGCTCAAAGCAGGGGATTTCGTTCTCGACCGCATATCGACTGCCCTTGCGCGGGTCGGTCCTTCGTGCGGCGCGGACTGCCTGCGCATCAAGGCAGACCTGTTCGATGGTTCGGCTCAATGCGACACCGCATTCGTGGACTGCCCGGTGTGCGGCCGAGGTTTTGGCGTTCCGGCGGCGTGGCTCGATGCGGAATGCCCAAGCTGCCTTGCTCCCCTTGCCCTGCACGAGGACAATGAGAGGATTGAAGTAGGAGAAACTTTATGTCCTTCTTGTAACAATGCATTTCGGATACTGGCGGATGCGGTTCGTGCGCCCTGCCCGAAGTGCGGTGCAAAACTATCGTTTGAGGAGAATGAGGTGTGAATATGGTAGGTTTGAACCTCTTTAAAGGAGAGATGAAGGCACAGGATAAAAAGAACGAAGCCGTCGCAGGCGGCACGAGCAAGACGGGGTCGGTTTTCCCGGCATTTGGCGGTTTTGGCAAGAAGCCGAAATCCACGCCGACTAGCTACCACGACATGCTGGTCGCGGAACCGGTAGAGATCCCGGTAGTGCCGGAGCCGCCCGTAAAAGAGGCCGCCGCGCCGGTTTTGCATGAGGCTGATGCATCGCACAAGGCCGCGAAGGCGGCGCCGTTGCATGACCGAAGTTTTTCAAACGAACCTATAAGGCACATAGAATCTTCGGTGGACACCCTTGACAGCGCAACCGGCAGGCAGACCACTGTCCGGACATACGAATCCACTACGACCCGCAGGACATACCAGCCCGCAGCATACGCGCAGAAACCGGGATACGTATCGAGGCCGCTGTCCCGCAAGGAGGGCGCGCTTTTGGAAGGCGTGATTATCGCACCCGGCGAGATCGTCGGCAAGAAGGTCGTATACGAGACCAAGGGCGGCTTCATACTCGAGGTCATCCACAAGCTCGAAGACGGCAGCAGGCAGAAGTCCTACTTCTCGATAACCAACGTAACCGAGGTGTCGCACGCGCTAGACGACCTGCGTTCATACAGGCCCATGGCGCGTGAGAGCAGGCAGGCCGCCATGCAGCAGCCAACGGAAGAGATGTCGCCCGAAGCGCCGGAGCAACCGGCGGCCGAAGAGGAAAAGAAGCCTGCGGCAAAGCCACAGAAGGAAAAGAAGGCAAAAGCCAAGAAGGCGCCTGCCGAAGAGAAGGCCGCGAAGGCAGGGGATGAACCGGTGTCGGTGACTGTGGTGGAATCAAAGGAAACGCCTGCCGCAAAGACGAAACTCGCGGGACTTGTCGGCAAGCTGCCCTTTGGCAAGAAGAAGGAAGAGTAAACTCTTTTTAGCCGATTTAGAGGTGTTTTCATGAAAATACTGGTCGCATTCGACGGAACGAAGAACGCGGAGCGCGCAATCGAGATGGTCAAAAAATGCGGCAAGCCGGACGACGAGATAATCCTCATAACCGTCATACCCGCCGAACTCGTGGACTCGTCGCTTACGAAGATGCTGCTTCCTACAATAGACCTGAAGGCGATAGGCGTCAACGGCACCTTCCACGACCGCGCCGCAGAAGCCCTCGAAAAGCAGGCGGAAGCCATAAAGGGGACATTCAAAAAGGTCAAGAGCGTGGTCAAGAGCGGCGATACGGCTGACGAGATACTCGACACCGCCGAGAAGATGAAGTGCGACATGATAATGCTCGGGGCCTTTGGGCGCAGCCGGGGACGGTATGCGCTTGGCAGCGTGGCGGACAAGGTGTGCCGTTATGCCGAATGTTCTGTCGCCGTCGTAAGGTGAGAATTTCGCAAAGCGGTCGGTCTTCTTGGCCGCATCGTTCACCACGACCTCCCGCGCAAAGTCGTAAGGTGAGAATTTCGCAAAGCGGTCGGTTTTTTGGCATGAAGCAAGGCCGGTCCGCTAAAACGCAAGGGCGCGGCGGTTTCGCAAAAGTCGGTTTGATGCCGGTTTGTGCCGTTGTGCCGGCTTGATTTATTATATCTTTTTCCATTCCATTTATTACGCCGTTTTTCATTCACTTCATCGTCAAAGGTGCCACACATGCATCCCATAAACGAAATCAGGGGCAGCAGATCGGACCGTCTCGAAGGCAAGAAGATAGTTCTTGGGATAACGGGTAGCATAGCGGCAGTCGAATGCGTGAAACTCGCCCGCGAATTCATAAGGCACGGCGCGGACGTCCTGCCAGTGATGACTCCCGCGGCCTGCAGGATAATCCATCCCGACGCCATGTGGTTTGCGACAGGCAACCGTCCCGTAACCGAGCTTACAGGCGACGTGGAGCACGTCTCGAACGCGGGCGAGGTGAAGGGGCGCGCCGACCTTTTGCTCATAGCGCCCGCTACCGCGAACACGATAGCGAAGGTAGCCCTTGCTATAGACGATACGCCGGTTACGACCTTTGCGACGACCGCGATAGGCTCGGGCATGCCGGTCATGATCGTGCCAGCCATGCACGGCTCGATGTACAAGCATCCGCAGGTGCTGCGAAACGTGGAGGCCTGCAAGGAGATCGGCATCTCGTTCGTTTCGCCCAAGGTCGAGGAGAGCAAGGCCAAGATGGCTGACACCGACCGGATAGTGGCGCACGTCATGCGCGAACTAGGCGAAAAAGACCTTGCCTGCAAAAAGGTTCTGGTGATAGGCGGCGCCACTGCGGAGCCCATTGACGACGTGAGGGTCCTGACGAACACCAGCTCGGGGCGCACGGCGACGGCTCTATCGCAAGCCGCATTCATGAGAGGGGCCGAAGTCGAGCTGTGGATTGGGGCGGCATCGGTCAGCCCGTCGCCGTGGATACGAAGCAGAAGGTTTTCGAGCATAGCCGACCTTATTGAACTTGTGCCTGGTTGTTCGGTTTTTGACACCATAATCGTCTGCGCAGCCATATCCGATTTCACGATCGAGCGCAAGGCGGGAAAGCTGCCGTCCGACGAAATACCGGAGATACGGCTTTGCCGCGCCCCGAAGATACTCGAAATGCTGCGAAGGGAGAACGCGTCGGCGACGATTGTCGGTTTCAAGCTCGAACCCACCCTTGATGAAGCGGTAGGGAAGGCAAAGGCCCGGATGGCGAAAGGCGCCGCCGACATGATGATAGCAAACGCGGTTTCTTCCATCGGCTCAAGCGACGTTAGTGTTGCGCTCGTCACCGCAGACGGCGACGTAACGGAATTTTGCGGCAGCAGGGAAAAGCTTGCGGAGTTCATACTGGATGCGGTGATTTAGGGCATGGCAAGAGCGCGGGCGTTCTGTCCGGGACATGTGACCGGATTTTTCGAGATATGCGACATTGCAGACGAACCGGATCGGTGCGGTTCGCGCGGCGCAGGGTTCTCCCTCAATCTCGGCGCTTATTCGGACGTGGAACTCGTTGCCGACGGGAAGCGGGATATAATGATAACGCTCAACGGCGAGCCTTCCGATGCGCCCGTAACACGCCACGCCGCAAAAAGCCTTCTTGGTTCAAGCGGCCACAGCGTCCGCATCGATACCGAACTCGAGTTTCCGGCAGGTCAGGGCTATGGCATGAGCGCGGCAGGCGCATTGAGCGCGTCCCTTGCTCTGGCGAAACTTCTTGGACTGGATGCGACCCGCGCGCTTTGGGCGGCCCACTGTGCGGAGGTGATAAACCGCACAGGGCTTGGCGATGCGGTCGCAGCCGCATTCGGCGGATTCGAGATGCGGCTCGAACCGGGCCTGCCGCCATACGGGACGCTCGAACATTTTGCTGTGGGCGACCGCTATTCCGTTCTCATATGCGACCTTGGCGGCGCAATCCCGACAAAAGGCATTTTGGGCGACGAGGGGAAACGCGCCGCGATATCGCGCCTTGGCGGCGGGTGCGTCAGGGAGATGCGGCTCAATCCGACCCTTGAAAGATTCATGTCTCTTTCGCTCTCTTTCGCCCTCGATACCGGACTTGCGCCGGAATGCGTTCGCGAGGCGATTCAAGCCGTCGCGCAGTGCGGCGCCGCGAGTGCAAAAGCCTCGATGTGCATGCTGGGAAACAGCGTGTTCGCAGTGGCGGACAGTGATGACATGGGGCGTGTGGAGCGTGCACTTGTCGATTTCGGGACGGTCTATCGCGTTGAGCCCCACATGCGCGGCGCAAGCGTTGTCGATTCGCTCCCGTGATTCTGGAAAATGCCAACGCCGCCTTTGGTCTCTTCTGTGGGGTTATCTCTTATCGTTCTATCCCGCAAAACGGCCATCCGGATTTGCATTCTAACGCGGTAATTTCAGGGTCTTTTTGCCACTTTTGCCGTCCGTGGAACCGCGATTTCACCAAATCCGGGCAATCCGTCTGAAAAATCAAATATTTTAAATAATGCGCTTGACAATTATATGTCGGGGAGTGGCTATGTATTGCAGATGGTATCACCTATGCGCAATAGGCAAACTTTGCGAGGCCGGAAATCTCGACCGCAGATGGGTTGAACGCTATTGCCTTGGCAAGTGGGAGAAATGCAACCATTTCACTATGGCCGAGAAGGGGGAGCCGATACCCCGGGGAATGCTGCCTGACGGGAAGGTGGATGAAAATCTGCTCGACGTATGGCCGACACAATAACTCGGGGTGGTTCATGCGTCGCGCGGGCGCCTGCCGCTAACGCAAATGAATAGCCTGAAGCGAGCGCCTTTCCGCCAAATCCCGAAGCATTAAAATGGATGAGCGGATACGTAATCAAAAGGTGACTTAATTGACCGAGATAGAGGGATTCGAGGGAGAATACTGCCAGAGCTGCGGCATGCCCATGGATGCGAAGAGCGACCGGGGGACGAACGCCGACGGCAGCCCGAGCGAGGACTACTGCACGTTTTGCTTTGCCAAGGGCAGGTTCAAGGAGCCGGAGATGACGATGGACGAGATGATGTTCATTTTCTACAACCTCCTGACCGAAGAGATGGGCATGTCCGAACAGGCGGCCGAGAAGATGACCGAAGATGTCATTCCCAACCTGAAGCGGTGGAAAAAGGAGTAGCGCGGATAACTGTAAAACGTATTTTTACGCACCTCATTTTACGCGCCTTCCGCCCGCTTTTTGTTTTTCACCTCATGGATGCACACCCTATTTGGGTGGCACAGTAACGCAGTATGGCCATAGCGAGTCGTTCACCCGTTCCCGTGCGCGCCTTGCGCGCAACGGCAATGCAACAAACCTTTTTAATGCGAAATCCTCTTCCCCCTTGATTTTCATGAATATAGCACTGACTTTAGCCATAGCCGGACTTTTCGCGTTCTCCGCGCTTGCGGGATGCATAGGCGGCGACGCAGAAACGAAAGAAATAAAATACTCCGAGATGGAGCTTATCGAACTCTCCTCGCCGTGCATAATCGCGGTGAACGAGCCGAAAAATGACGCCGAGATGGCCTTTGCCGCCTCCCTCACGCAGCTTTCGGTCCGCGTCGGCGGATACAACCCGCTTTTTGTGCTCGACAACGGAACCTTCGACGCCCACCAGCTCTTCACGATTTCGAGCATGGGCCTCGATGCCGCACCGATATTCTTCTTCATGCTCCTTGAGAACGAAGGCGTTTTCGAGAGCGGTTATTACATCACCGAGCCCGACAACACCAACAGCCGGGTAATCGCAATCGAGCGCAACGTCCCGCTGCCTTTCAAGGGATTCGACGGAGTCATCTCGGTCGGTTCGTACGCCGAGGCGCTCTGGGTTTCCGGTCTTGCTGCTGCAGAGAACAAGCAGGTTTACCTTGGAAAAGAGACCTATTCGTCGCAGCAGGAGGTCTGGGGCGAGATGCGCTCGCTTGGCCTGCCTGCCGGATACGCGGTGGTCGCAAACCCGCAGGACTACAACGAGATGGGCGAGGTGCTCCCCATGGGAATAGACGGGGTCTGGGGGAACGGCACATTTCACGTGAAGTCGCTCTCGCTCATGGCCGCGCAGCTTGCCGCCTATCACAAGGGCTACGTCATTACGGATTACGAACCCGTCGATTACATACCCGACGCCCTCTACAACTTCTCGCTCAACAGCAACGCGACAGGCCTCCTCTCTGCGCTGCGCGATTTCAACGCCACCTACGGCCCGCTTGAATATATCTGTCTTGTAGGAAGCGCGGAGGCGGTGCCGCAGTTCCAGCTTCCCGACTGGCTTGGCGGCGAGTCGGACGGCCTGGTCAACTGCGATGCGATGTATGGTTTCCTTTCGGACGAGTTTAACATGACTGCGGCTGTCGGCAGGATAATAAACCTCAATGTGCAGGGCGCCTCCAACATGATAGCAAGGACGCTTGGCTACGGCTACCTCCTCAAACAAAGCATGGACGGGAACTACCCTGTGAGCGGAGGCGAGGGGTGGCACAACCGCGGCGGCGCGTTCAACGGTTACGGCGTGGCGGACGAGAGGCTGCAGACCTCTCCCGGGCTTTTGCTTGTGCGCGACTGGGTCGACGAAGGCATAGAGCCGCAGTGGTACTCCACCCTCGGGGAATGGGAATACAAGAGGATGATGGACTCCGAAGATAATGTGTTCGAGGATCTCGGCTTCGTGTTCTACCGCGGCCACGGTTCGTGGGCGGGATGCTTCTACGCATGGCTTTGCAGGTGGCAGCGCGACATAGAAGCGTCTGTCTTGATGGAAACCCCGCTTAAGGATTACATGCCCGAAGAGCGCTACGGCCTTGTGAGCGGCCTGCAGGCGCAGGGGATGTTCCTTCCCCCGCAGGTGATAACGATAACCGCCTGCGCGACTGCGAAGATACAGGGCATGTACTGGCACTGGGACGGCGTACCGGACTACTACTGCCCGCTCAACAGGAGTTTTGCCATAGGCTGGCTCTATGCAGGCGCCGTCGGCTTCATCTCCGCAACCGAGATATCGCTTAGCTCCATGTATCAGGACCTGACGGGATACACCGGCGAGGCCACGGGGCGCCACCACTGGGCGATGAACAACGCGTGGTACGCGGCGATGGCGGACGGCCTGTTCGACAAGGACTTATCGATTGGCAAGGCGCATCAGCACGCGCAGAACCTCTTCATGCACGAGAAGGGAAAATACACATCCTACACGATAATAAGCGAGGTCGAGGAGCAGAGCGGGCAGGTCGCGGCGATACTCGCGGAGATCACTTCGCAGCTGCCGGTCACGGTGCCGCTTCCGGAACTTACGGGCGCGGAGGATTCGATGCCGCTAACGCCATTCTACCCACGCGGGAACGAGGGGTGCTGGAAAGAAGTCGCGATGTACGTCTGCTACGGAGATCCCGCGTTCACGCCCCATGCGCAAAAGCCCGGCGAGAATGACTACAACCCGTGGCAGTGATTAAACTTTCTTTGGCTCTTTTTAAAAAACCATACGACCGGACGGCATTGCCGTCGCGGCTTCATTTT
>PGXE01000145.1 GCA_002838935.1 Thermoplasmata archaeon HGW-Thermoplasmata-1
TCAGGTTTGGCAAATAAATCCCCGGCGGCTGCTTCTTCCTGCTGCTCTTAATTCTAATTCTGAGTTTAATTGAATCCAATCCTGATTCTTAAGGGAAATATGGAAAAGTATCCGGTCCGTTCCTCGAACTCCGGATTGGGCAGATCCTGTTTTTTCATGGATTCCCTGATCCTGAGAAAACACAGTTCCCCTTTTATCCGGTTCATCAATAGGGAGGATTGTGTCTTTTTATTTCACTATTCTATCGTTCGGTCTATCGTTCGGTCTATCGTTCGGTCTATCGTTCGGTCTATCGTTCGGTTTTAGAATATAGTATATGTGTGCCCCTGCAGATTTTTTAACCAATAGATTAATTTCTAAAAGTCCGTTGATATCCTTCCATGCAGTTTCTTTGGAAACCTTGTTAAGCTCCCGATAATCCTTGGGAGTTATCCGGGAATTGATTTTCAGATATTCTATTGCCTTTTTCTGCCTTTCATTCAATCCGGACTCTTCGATTTTCGGCAATTTCGTATAATAATCCGGATTTCTGAAGATAATGCCAAAGTAACCTGTCCGCTCCTCGAACTCAGGGCGGGGAAGATTCCACTCATCGCAGAATTTCCTCATTCTCAGTATTCCTGTTCCCCGCTTGTCCATCAATTGCCTTCTGGAAAAAACGCCGGCAATCATCCGATTCCTGCTTTTTGGCGCATAACTCAAATCCACAAGCTGGTCTATCGTAAGCGGCCTTAAAAGTTCCCCTGGGCTCCAGATCTCTATGCGGTCGTCGAACATCTTGAGAAGAATTGATTCCCCGTCGTGATAATCCCGATGGACGAGCGCGTTCACCATCGCCTCCTTCAACGCCTCAATCGGGTACTCGGTTTTTGTCTGCATTTCGAACCCTTTCGGCGTATAGGAAGTCCGCATGTTTTTCAGCATGAACTTCTTCGCATCATCGATCAATGAGAATGCGTCGCCCTCAAGATCGGCCCGGTCGATCCACATGGTAACATCAAGCCCCTTGTATCTGTCCGCCCTGATTATCGTATGCGGCATATCGAGCGAAGGATGCTTTCCGAACAGGACGATTCCGGCAATCGTCGGCACCGGTTTGCCGTTCTCCTCGACAACGAAACGCTCCTTTTTCAGCAAGCCCAAAAAGTGTTCTTCATCAAGCTGGTTCGTCAGGCGGCTCTCTTTGAAGTATTCCTTCACTTTCCCCATGTCCAGGTCATCCAGCGTGGCATTCTCGACAGGATAAACATCCTGCGACTTCGAAGAACCTTCCCGGTAAAGCCTTGCTATCTCCTCCTTGTTCGCTGGCATATTGGATGAGCCGACCCTGACACGGGGAACGTTTTCCCCTCTCACGAAATAGGGTGTGTCCTTCCCCTTCGGGCAGGATACCACCATGAAATCCATCTCATTGTATCTGACGAACTCTATCTTCGGCTCAA
>PGXE01000043.1 GCA_002838935.1 Thermoplasmata archaeon HGW-Thermoplasmata-1
GGCAATGAATTTCTGCCAATCACAAAATCATTAATCAAAAGATTGGACGGGATTCCTCTTTTTAGGCTTTTTTTGGTATTAATAGTCAGCCTCAATTACGACAGGAGGTTTTTCTTTTTCTCCGATGACATTTACGGCTGAAGTAGAAGCAAGCACCCAGTGGTATTTTACTATGATGTGTTATAAATTGGGGTCTGAAGAGGATCTTAGTCTGGAATTAGAGTTCGATGAGAATGCCGTTATGGTTGGAAATATAACCCGTGGCAATTCTGTTGATTATATCCCTGACGCCTCTTATTTCAACTGTGAAGAATATATCATGACTTATAACACAGCAAGTTGGATAAAAAATCTTTCAGATACTTTTAGTTTTTTAAATAGCACCTACTTTGCTTTTTATGCCTGTACTTCTGACGGTATGAATTCAGCCGAATTGCAACTTACAAACTGCAACGAAACACTCCGCGCCAAAAAATCATATTCAGTTCCTGAATGGGCATCATGGAGTTATAAAAAAGCTACTTCCGCCCCGAGCGAGTGGACGATAAAATTTGATGGTTATTCAGTGGGTTATATTTGGTGGATTTCTTTTTGTTGTGCCGATGTAGATATACGGGCCAGCATAGATAAAGTTCGCAGTGTCAATGATTGGGAGTAATCAAAAGTAACTTCATTTCCTTCTTTGCTTGTTCTTCTCAATCCTGCTTAACCTTTGAAGCGTCTTTACCGCCTCTTCATACTTCTCGAACTTCTTTTCCTCTTCCCGAAATTCCCTTGTGTGAACCATTCTGCGAGGTGAGCCGCTGTCGCTATTGCTGTATATGTGCCCTAGTTTTTTATGCAGCATCTCGTGGTAGAGAACGTATTCCACTACGAATAGGGGAACACTTCCGTCGTCAAGTGTCCTGCTTATCACTATCGTCTCCATCGCGGGATCGTGGTGGCCGAAGCTTCGGTAAGTCCTTCTCGCGCTCCACGTAAGTTTGGGCTTTGGCAGTTCGCCGCCAAAATAGCACACGTTGATTCCGTCGAAAAGGATATCAAGGTCGTAGTGCGCTCCCGCTGTTCCGTTCATACGCTTCCGTCCGCGCTCGCGCCTTGCCGAGATGCCGGCTTCCCTGATGCGGGGCGACTTCGACCATTCACGATATGGGCGTTCGAGATTCTGCGGACATCTTCTAAATCGCAGCGCCTTTCCAAGCAGGATGCATGCAAGGGAGAACAGGGCTTCGGGCGGCGCGTCGCGCATGATATCGCTGACGCGCACCACAATCGTCCTGCCGCTTCGCCTGACCGTGTGCCGCAGCCCTGCGTAGGGATAGAAGGATGCCGTTATCGGCGGCGTCGGCATGCGCGTGAGTGTCCTGTGCGCATCCGTAAATACCTCGGGCAGGCTTTTCATGCGGGATAATAATGAAAGCGGTTTAAAACACCCATGGGCAACACGGTGACGCCGTGGCTAAAACACAGGCTGAAAACAGGCGTTCGGCAACGTTTTTTCGGCAATCTGCGTAGAGCAAATCAAAAATACATAAATAGTAAAATCCGATACCATCCCCGTCCTGAATAAGGGGTCCGTATCAGAAAAACTGCGCGCTTGCGCAACTGCCCGAAAACAGGATTGAAATCCCTTGGCCGCTTGCCAAAACGTCGCATCTGCCATCCACTCGAGCGGCAGTAAAGAGGCGCTTGCATGAACAAGTCAAACGAAACGACAGACAGACTGGATGAGATGAGGCAAAGATATCCGGAGAAATTCGTATCGGAGGATAAGATATTTGCCAATATCCACCGTGGCGACCGGATATTCATCCATACGGCCTGCGGCGAACCACAGTATCTCGTAAGTGCGCTTGTCAGATACGTGGAGTCCAATCCGAAGGCGTTTTTCGATACCGAAATCTACCACGTCTGGACGCTCGGCGTCGCGCCATATACCGATGAGAAATTCAAATCCAATTTCAGGTCCAATTCGTTTTTCATAGGCAATAACGCCCGCAAAGCCGTGAACGAGGGCCTTGCGGACTACACTCCGGTCTTCCTGTCAAAAGTGCCCGACCTTTTCAGGCGCGGCCTCGTCCCCCTTGAGGTGGCGCTCATACAGACCTCGCCGCCCGACGAACACGGCTACATGAGCCTTGGCATAAGCATTGACATCGTAAAGGCCGCGCTGGAGAACGCATCGCTCGTGATAGCCCAGGTCAACTCGAACATGCCAAGGACCCACGGCGACGGCTTCATACACATCGGGGACATAGATTTCGTCGTCCCCCACGACGAGCCGCTACTCGAATACGGCGACTCGATTTCGGATGGCATCTCGCAGAAGATAGGCGAATACGTCTCCCACATAGTCCAGGACGGCGACACCATACAGGTGGGCTACGGCAGCATACCGAACGCCATATTGACACACCTGAGCAACAAGAAGGATCTCGGCGTTCACACAGAACTCATAAGCGACGGCATAGTCGACCTGATAAAGAAAGGGGTCATAACGAACAAGAAAAAGACACTCAACAAGGGAAAGACCGTGGCAAGTTTCTGCATGGGGCACAAGGAAACCTACGATTTCATAAACGACAACCCATCGATAGAGTTCCGGGTGGTCGATTACACCAACAACCCATCCATTATAGCCCAGCACGAGAAGATGGTGGCGATAAATTCCGCGCTCGAGATAGACCTCACCGGCCAGTCGACTGCCGAATCCCTCGGCACCACTTTCTACAGCGGCATAGGCGGACAGGCGGATTTCATGCGCGGCGCGGTATTCGCCAAGTACGGGAAGACGATTCTCGCAATGCAGTCGACCGCTGAAAACGGCACTATTTCGAGAATAGTCCCTATGCTAAGCCAGGGCGCGGGCGTCAGTCTCCTGCGCGGCGACCTGCAATACGTCGTCACCGAGAACGGGATAGCATACCTGCACGGAAAAAACATCCGCGAGCGGGCGATGCAACTGATATCGATAGCCCATCCCAAGTTCAAGCCGTGGCTGCTGCAGGAAGCAAAAAAACTCAATCTGATCTACCGCGACCAGGCGTTTATAGAGGGTAAAAAAGGAGAGTATCCCGAATATCTTGAGACTTACAGGACGACAAAAACAGGTATTGAGATACTGCTTCGGCCGGTGAGGATAAGCGACGAGCCGCTTGTAAAGGACCTGTTCTATTCACTTTCCGACCGGAGCATGTACCGCAGGTTCATTTCGGTAAGAAAGGACATGCCCCACGAGAGGCTGCAGGACTTCGTCGTAATAGATTATACGAAAGAGATGGTCATACTCGCAGTGCTGGAAGAAGGCGAGAAGACCACAATCCTCGGCATAGGCCAATACGGGATAGACGAAATCAGTCACACCTCGGAGATCTCCTTTGTCATACGGGAGAGCTACCAGGGCAATGGCGTCGGCACGGAACTCATCAACTACCTTACGCTTCTTGCAAAAAAACAGGGGCTGCACGGATTTACGGCCGAAGTTCTGGCAGAGAACAGACCCATGCTGGCGCTTTTCGAGAAGATGGATTTCGACATGGAAAAGAAACTCATTGGCGGAGTATACGAACTTAAGATGATGTTTAGGAGGCGAACTGAATGACGCAAGCAAACAAGCCTGATATAAAATATCTTTTTGAACCGCGTTCGGTTGCGATAATAGGCGCTTCTCACAGCAAAGGGAAGATAGGCTACAAGATGGTGGAAAACATCGTCTACGGCGGATACAAGGGCAAGATATACCCCATAAACCCGAAAGGCGGAGAAATGCTCGGCCTGCGCGCCTACACCGGCCTCGACGAGGTTGAAGGCGACATCGACATGGCCTGCATCGTCGTTCCTGCGAAGTACACCTTCGACGCAGTCAGGGAATGCGCCAGGAAGAACGTAAAATATCTCGTAGTGATAACCTCCGGTTTCTCCGAGATCGGCAACCGCGACGAGGAGAACCAGATAGTCGAATTCGCAAAGGAGAACGGCATGCGCGTTCTCGGACCCAACATCTTTGGCATCTACTCCGCGGGCGGAAAGATAAACGCGACCTTCGGGCCAAAGGACATCATGGAAGGCGGCGTTTCCATAATAACCCAGAGCGGCGCGCTTGGCATAGCCATGATAGGCAAGACCAAGGCGGAGAACATAGGGCTTTCATCCATCATATCCCTCGGCAACAAGGCTGACGTCGACGAGGCGGACCTTCTCGAATACCTCGTCAACGAGGAGCGCACCAAGGTCATAATGATGTACATCGAGGGCATAAAGGAAGGGGAGCGGCTGATCTGCAAGCTAAAGGAGATAACCCGCAAGAAGCCGGTAGTCGTCATAAAATCCGGCCGCTCGAAGCGCGGTGCGATGGCTGCCGCATCCCACACCGGCTCCCTTGCCGGCGCCGACGAGGTGTTCTCGAGCATAATGACCCAGTGCGGCGTTCTGCGCGCAGAGAGCATAGAAGAGGCCCTCAACTGGTGCAAGTTCTTCACCGAGATACCTGCGCCGAAGGGCGAGAACTGCGTCATAATCACCAACGGCGGCGGCATAGGCGTCATGTGCGCGGACGCATGCGAGAAATACGGCGTCGAGCTTTACGACGACATCAAGACCATGAAGGACGCCTTCGCGGACGCGGTCCCGCCGTTCGGCTCGCTCAAAAACCCCGTCGACCTGACCGGCGGCGCGGCGATAGAGGACTACGAGCGGTGCATAAGGGCCGCGCTAAATCACAAAAACATCGATTCCATAATATGCCTTGGCTGCGAGGCCGCGGTCTTCGACGTGGACAAGCTGCCCGACATGACCGAGAGCATATTCAAGGATAAGCGTAACCTCAAGCCGATAGTATTCTCATTCGTCGGCGGGTCGAGGCTCGAAGAGAAGATAGGCGAGATGCGTCGGCGCGGCATACCCGTCTTTCCCGAACTCTACTCCGGCGTTTCATGTCTGGGGGCCGCTTACAGGCAGTTCAGATACTCCAAAGCGCAGGTGGAGCCGGATGCGGTGGTCGACATCGACGCGGACACTATAAACGAAGTAATAAGGGGCGCAAGGGCGGACGACAGGACATTCCTCCTTGCCCACGAGTCTTCCCGCGTCATGGAGGCGGCAGGTATAATAATGCCGCAAAGCCGTGTGGCGCGCAACCTCGACGAGGCCGTGAAATACGCAGAATCGATAGGCTACCCGGTCGTCATGAAGGTGGTTTCGAAGGACATCATCCACAAGTCGGATGCCGGCGGCGTCGCGCTCGACCTCGACAACAAGGAAGAGATCATCGACGCATACCAGGCCATCATGCGCAACTGCAAGGCTTACAAGGCGGACGCGCTTATCGAAGGCGTGGAGATAGCCGAGATGGTGAACATAAAGGCGGGCGTGGAGACCATAATAGGCGCGAGGATAGACGGCTCGTTCGGGCCTACCGTGATGTTCGGACTTGGCGGCATCTACGTAGAGGTAATGAAGGACGTCACCTTCCGCTCGTTCCCGCTGACCCACCGCGAGGCCGTCAAGATGGTAAGCGAGATAAAGTCATACGCCCTGCTGCTTGGCGTTCGCGGAGAAAAGAAAAAGGATATTAACGAAGTGGTAAATACTATACTAAAGGTCGGGGCGATACTGCAGAAGTGCAGCGACATATCCGACATAGAGGTGAACCCCCTGATAGTATATGAAGAGGGGAAGGGCGCAAAGGCGCTCGATGCGAGGATACTTCTCACAAAATCAAAGGTGGTGGAATAAATGAACAAACTGGTTATTGCTTCGACAAAAAAATGCGCAGGTAAGACCTCCATAGCCGTGGGCCTCGCAAAGGCATCCGGCAAGAAGTTCGGCTACGTCAAGCCGTTTGGCGACAGAATGCTCTACCGCAAGAAGCGGCTATGGGACTACGACGCCGCCCTGATGTCCAGGGTATTCGGCCTCGACGAGGACGCGGAGGAGATCTCGATAGGCTTCGAGCACTCCAAGCTGCGCTACATGTACGACGAAGAGAGCACGAAATCCAAGCTGTGCGAAATGATCGAGATGACGGGAAATGGCAAAGATGCCGTCATAATTGAGGCGGGAGGCGACCTTTCCTACGGCGCTTCGGTCTATCTTGACGCCATATCCGTGGCAAAGAACACTGGCGCAAAGCTGCTCGTGGTCATAAACGGCAACGACGGCGACGCTGTCGACGAGGCGACGTTCCTAAAGAAATACGTGAACCTCTCCGGCGTCGACTTCGCGGGCGTCATTATAAACAACGTCCACGACGTCGAGGATTTCAAGCAGACATACCTTGGAAAGATAAAGGGCCTCGGGATGGAGGTTCTCGGCGTTTTGCCTTACGCGCACGAACTCGGGCACAACACGGCGGAGTATATCTCGGACCGGCTCTTTGCCAAGGTTCTCGCAGGCGAGGCGGGGCTCAAGAACGTCATCAACACCGTATTCGTGGGCGCGATGTCCGCAAGCGAGGCGATGAGAAGCCCTATCTTCAAGAAGGAGGGCAAGCTCATAATAACGAGCGGGGATCGCAGCGACATGATACTCGCGGCCCTAGAGACCAACGCAGCGGCAATCGTGCTGACAAACAACATCCTGCCGCCGTCGAACATAATCTCGAAGGCAGCCGAGGCGAACGTTCCGCTGCTGCTCGTTCCCGGCGACACCTTTGCGACGGCAAAGAAGGTCGATGACATGGAGATGCTCCTTACCCACGAGGACGACGCCAAGATCGCGCTCCTTGAAAAGATGGTCAAGGAAAACGTGGACTACGGCCGGATTATCTAATATCTTTTTTCAATCCATTCTCAAACTGAAAAGGCCGCAGATCAATCAAGGCTTGCGGCAGTGTCAATTTTTTATCCCGATTTTATCCCGAAGTGACCTTTGCGAGCAGCACCCTCTTCGAACGCTTGCGCCAGCTATTTCATGCGGCTTGCAAGGTAATGCTCAAGCGATTTTTTCGACGAGTGCCACTTGTTGTTGATCTTTACGGCGTCCATGCGTCCGCGCCTTGCGAGAAGGGAGATGTATTCGGCCGAATATCCGGTTCCCTCAGCAAGTTCGGAGACGGGAATCAACTCGTCCCTGCCGCCCGCCGCGGAGAGGTAGAACGTAAGGGATTCGTCTATCGCCCGTGCGATGAAATCGATGAATGGCGCGACGTTTCCGGCATCGGCCTTTCTTAGCGCTTCGTAGTATCTCATGCGGTCTTTCTTTCGCAGCGCGATGGGGAGATAGCCACGGCTCATCAGGTAGAGGTTCGTCATGAGCCTTGCCACCCTGCCGTTGCCGTCGGCAAACGGGTGTATCTCGACTAGGCCGTGATGGAGTTTTGCGGCTGTCGTTACGACGTCATCTTTAGAATCTTGCACCCGCGCCGCGAGTTCCGCCACAAGCGACGGGACTTTCAGGAAAGCGGGCGGGCTATTCACAGCTCCGGTTATTCGGACATTGGCGGTTCTATACCGTCCCGCATCGACGAGTATGCCGTGCGTAACGACCTCGTGGATTTCCAGGATCGTCTCCGGCGTGACCTTTCTTTTGCCTTCCGCCATCGAGCGCACGAGGTCGTAGGCTTCTGCGGTGTTCTTCGCTTCGAGATGCTCTTTTAGGCTCTTGCCGCCGACCGTCACGCCTTCTTCCAAAACGAGTTTCGTTTCGCTGAGCGTGAGCGTGTTGCCCTCTATCGCGTTGGAGTTGTAGATATGAAGAAGGCGCATCTCTTTATGAAGAGCAGACAACGTATCGGGAGACAACGGTCTTTGCCCATCGAGGCGTTTCTTATTTTCCTCGATGCGGCTGAAGATGAGATCTGAAACAGCCTTCCTTTTACCAGCTATTTTCGGTTTACTGTCGGTTCTCGGGACAGTTTTTGTATCGGTTGCGGTCATTTTAGCACGATACCGATATTAAATTGGGGGGTATATATTTGTTGGGGCGGGATGGTTCTGTAACAATTCAGGGGGTTGCGCAATATCTGTATTTAAATCCCTTCGAGAAAACCGGGGCATGCCCCGCTCATCACCCGCTAATGTTACAGAACCTGCCGGCTATACTTTTTAATAAACCCCTCTACATTCTCCTTTTCGATTTAAATGGCAGATTCGGACTCAAAATTGAAATCCAACTCGAACGTCAAGAGAAGCGAGGACTTCAACGAGTGGTATAACCAGATAGTCGAGACCGCGGACCTCTGCGACAAGAGGTATCCGGTAAAGGGCATGAACATCTGGAGGCCCTACGGTCTTAAGGCGATGAAGAACATCGACAAGCTCATCCACGCCGAGATGGAACACACGAACCACGAGGAGGTGATGTTCCCGCTGCTCATACCCGAAGGGCTTTTCCAGAAGGAAGCCGACCACATAAAGGGCTTTGGCGGCGAGGTCTATTGGGTCACGCACGGAGGCTTCAACGAGCTTGACGAGCGGCTTCTCCTGCGCCCCACTTCCGAGACCGCGATGTATTCCATCTTCCCGCTCTGGATACGCTCGCACGCCGACCTGCCGCTAAAGACATACCAGATAGTAAATACCTTCCGCTACGAGACGAAGATGACCCGCGCGTTCATGCGCGTGCGCGAGATCCACTTCTTCGAGGCTCACACCTGCCACGCGGACTTCGAGGACGCGGAAGCGCAGATAAAAGAAGACCTCGACATAATGAAGAGCTTCTTTGCAAACCTCTGCATGCCCTACCAGGCGAACCGCAGGCCCGACTGGGACAAGTTCGCGGGCGCGGACTACTCCATCGGCATCGACTGCCTGATGCCTTCCGGGCGCACCCTTCAGATGGGTTCCTGCCACCAGTACAAGACCAACTTCTCGAAGCCTTACGGCATCACCTATGAGGACGTGAACGGCGAGCAGAAGTTCTGCCACCAGACCACCTACGGCATGAGCGAACGGCTTCTCGGCGGCGTCATCGGCATGCACTCCGACGACAACGGGCTTATGTTCCCGAAACTTGTCGCCCCGATACAGGTCGTAATTGTCCCGATACTTTTCAAGGGCAAGGAAGAGCCTGTGCTAAAGGCGTGCCGCGAGGTGGAAGCTGAACTTTCCGCCGCAGGCATACGTGTCAAGTTCGACGAACGGGACATCACGGCAGGCAGCAAATACTACGAGTGGGAGCAGAAAGGCGTCTGCATGCGCATCGAAGTAGGGCCGCGCGACGTCGAGAGCGGCGCGGTTATGACCGTGCGCCGCGACAACAGGCAAAAGGAGGTCGTAAAGCGCGCGGAACTCGTAGAACAGGTGAACGCGATACTCGACGCTTACGACGAAGTCCTCTGGCAGTGCGCCAATGGCAACCTTGAGAGCAACACCCACCGCGCGAACGTCATCGAAGCGGTCGAAGGCAAAAGCGGCATACTCGAACTGCCCTGGTGCGGCGAAGAACCGTGCGGCCTTGCCGTAGAAGAGCGCCTTGATGTCTCCACCCTCGGCATACCCACGGAAGAAGTTGCGGCGAGGATAGGGGGCGGCGAGGTTTGCCCGGTGTGCGGGAAGCCCGCCGTAAGTTGGTGCAGGTTCGCAAGAACTTATTAAATTTCACCTATTCTTGCGAATAGGACGAATTGCGAAGGCAATTCGTCCGTGTTCGCGAAGACCTATTAGACCGAACCAATCTTTGCAAAGAAGGCGTGGACGCTTGCGGATGCGACGGATGTTCGCGAAAACATACTAAATCTCCTTAATTTTCACGAAATTTATTTTTGTCGGCCTGCCTGCGTTTGGTATAAACCCACATCTGCGAAACATGTCGCGTAGTTTCACCGACCCCACGGAAAACGTATTAACCATGCAATGCGCATCGATATCATGGTACGTATTATAAACGAAAATGCGCATTTCAAAACAGGGATGAGTTTGATGGAGTTCGGGAAAATCTTCAAAACTGCTACCGATCATGACCCTTATCCATACCAGAAGAAACTTGCGGAAGATGCCGAATTACCGGAATTGTTGGATATACCGACTGGCTGCGGGAAGACAGCGGCGGTGGTGATGGCGTGGTTGTGGAGAAGAAGGTTTGCTGACGAGGATATCAGAAACAAAACACCCCGAAGATTGGTTTATTGCCTGCCGATGAGGGTATTGGTAGAGCAGACGAGGGACAACGCGGTAATCTGGCTTAAAAACCTTGGACTACTTGGTGAAGGGCCAAAGACAATATTTGAGAAAAATGAGCGCGGGGATATCAAGAAAGTGGTAGAATATGAACCGTCCTGGAAGGATTCAGACAAAATCAATGTAACAGTTCTGATGGGCGGCGAAGATGCGGACGAGTGGGATCTGTATCCAGAGAGAGATGCGATAATAATTGGAACTCAAGATATGCTGCTTTCCCGTGCGCTTAACCGCGGCTATGGCATGAGCAGATATAGATGGCCCGTGCATTTTGGGCTTCTGAATAATGACTGCCTTTGGGTGATGGATGAAGTGCAGTTGATGGG
>PGXE01000044.1 GCA_002838935.1 Thermoplasmata archaeon HGW-Thermoplasmata-1
TGGGGTATACCACCACGCCCTTTTTCGTTATCGCGTAGGGACGGAACTCGCGGTCGTGATCCGAGTTTCGCATCTTGAGCACGTGCGCCGCCATTATGTAGCTGTTGCCCTGCTGTATGTAATGCAGGTCGATCACCCCGTGCGAAAGATATTCCTCAGGCTTGAACTCTTCGCCGCTCTTTCTTTCCGATTGGGCGGTGACTAGGGTAGTGCAGTTGCGCGAAGAGAGGGTCTTTACCAGTTCTATCGTCTCGAATCTCAGTTCCCCCTCGTTGTTGAACTGGCTCGAGAACATGGAAAGCGAATCCATCACAACCCTGCCGGCGCCGGAATCGTCGACAAGCGTTTTGAGTAACTCCGAGAACGTTTCGGAATTGAACTGCCCCGATATCCCTCTGCCCTTCTTGGAAGAGGTTTCAACCGATATGGACCACGGCGGGTTGTCCGGCGAGAGCGACCTTATGTAGCCAGGTGTTCTCTTGAATTCCACCGACTCTATGCGCAAGAGTTCTTTTTTGAGCACTTCGCTAAGGTCCCATCCGAAATTCTCGGCGCCCCGGATTATCTCCGGCACGCTTTCTTCAAGCGATATATACAAACCCTTGACGCCATTTTTTATGCCTTCGATAAGGAACTGCAACGCAAAGGTGGTTTTGCCCGAACCCGGGCCGCCGCGCAGCAGTATGACGCTTCCCTGAGGAAAACCGCCTTTTATGAGTTCGTCAAGCCCGGGCACGCCACTGGATTCTCGTTTTGCTTCCGCCATAAAACCCACTGTAAAGGTTTTGGATTGACAACTATTTAAACATAACCAAAATTTTTAAAAAATGTGTTGGTGGGTGATTTAAAAAGAGAAGTCGCAAGTTGGCCTTAGTTCGCAAGCCGACTAAACGTCGGCACACTCGCCACGCCCGAAACTTAGTTTCGGACTAGTTCGGTGCCGAACTAAACCTCGGCACACTCGCCACGCACTAACTCGCTAACGCTCGTTAGTCCTAGCTCGCAAGCCGACTAAACGTCGGCTTGCTCACCACAACCGAACCGGCTGCGCCGATTAGGTTTAGCTCAGTGCGGAATTTATAATTCCGCACATTCGCCCGCAACTATCCTGCGGTATTTGTCCCAGTCGCGTTCCATCTGGGCCTGAAGTTCGGCTATGCGCGCCTCGTCTCTCTTGGGCTTGAAGAGTTGCTTGAAGCGGCCCTGATCCCTTATCCAGTCCTCGATGGGCTTTAGCGGCACCTTCTTTTCGAGTATCGCCTTGCTCGGGCCGTTGAACGTGGTCTTGCCGTTCTCGACTTCGTAGAGCGCCCACGCGCCGGCCTGGACCGCGTTCCTTCCAACCTCTATCGTCTTCGACATGTCGAAGTGCCAGCCGGGCGGACAGGGTGCCAGTATCTCGATGAATTTGGGGCCGCGCATCGACATCGCCTTTTTGACCTTGTTGTAGAGGTCTTCGGGGTAGGCGACGCAGGCGGTCGCGGCGTACGGGATGTTGTGCGCCCTGACTATACCCATGAGGTCCTTGCGGTGCTCGGTCTTTCCGCTCCAGCTCGTCGTCGTCGATGCGCCATACGGCGTTGCGCCCGAGCGCTGCACGCCGGTGTTGGAATACATCTCGTTGTTGTAGCAGATGTAGATGAAGTCGGTCCCGCGCTCCAGTGCTCCGGAAAGCGCCTGGAGGCCTATGTCGTAGGTGCCGCCGTCGCCGGCCCACGCAACCACGTTTACGTCGTCCTTGCCCTGCATGCGAAGCCCCGCCTTGATGCCGCTTGCCGACACGGCCGCGGTCTCGAACGCCATGTTGAGGACCGGGATCTTGAAGCTCGTCTTGGGGTAGAGCGACTGTATGACTGCGGTGCAGCAGGCAGGTATCGTAAGCACGGTGTTCTCGCCCAGCGCTTTTAATATGACGCGCAGCGCAACGCTCGCCGGGCAGCCGGGGCATGCGGCGTTTCCTGGGAGCAGGAGCTCTTCGCGCGGCATGTCTTTTATTGCCATCATTCAACCTCCTGTTTCACTACGCCCGCATCCAGCCATTCGGGCTGTTTGCGGGTTCTCCCGCGTTCGTATCTTTGATACTCTCGCGGGTTCACTCCAAAGTGCTGATGCACTTTCTCGTTTCGCTCCAAATTGCTGATGCAATTTTTCGCAGCAGGTTTCTCATTAATCGCGTTGCGATTCATGATATCACCTCATTTTCTTTGAGTCCCCACCATTTAGTAACGTCGGGGCTCGCTTTTCCGTTCACCGCTTCCATGGCGATGTCTATTATGTGCTTATAGGTGACGTCCCTTCCGCCAAGGCCCGCTATGTAGCCGTATACCGGCACATTGCTGTTTCCGTAGAGGACGGATTTCGTCTCGGTAAAGGTCACGCCTTCGTATCCGGGGGAGATGTTGCGGTCTATCACGACGAGGCTCTTTCTGCCCTTTGCGATGCGCAGTATCTCTTCTGCAGGGAACGGGCGGAACATGCGTATGCGCGCAAGACCGACCTTATGCCCCGCCTTTCTCAATTCGTCGACGGAGACCTTGGCCTCGGCGCCAAGTGTGCCCAGCGTTACTATGACGTATTCGGCGCCGTCGAGCTTGTAGTCCTCTATGAGGCCGCCGTGGTAGATGCCAAACTTCTCCTTCCACTCGTTAGCGAGCTTCGGGAAGAGTTCCTTTGCCGCCATGTGTGCGTTCTGCATGGAAGCGCGGTGCTCCATGTAATATTCGGGGGGGACGAGGTTGCCGTGGCTTACCGGGTTCTTTGGGTCTATCGACCAGCACGGGACGCGCTCCGGCAGGAACGCGTCAATCTCCGCTTGGCTCGGTATGTCGACCGGCATCGAGGTGTGGGAGAGTATGAATCCGTCGTAGTTGACCATTATCGGCAACTGCACGCGCCCGTCCTCGGCGAGTTTGTAGGCCTGTATTATGCTGTCGAACACCTCCTGGTTGGAAGCGCAGTGAACCTGCATCCAGCCGGTGTCGCGCTGGGACATGGAGTCGTTGTTGTCCGCCCAGATGTTCCAGCCGGGTCCGACCGTGCGGTTCACGTTGACCATGACTACGGGCAGCCTTGCGAGCGCCGCCCAGTGGACCATCTCGTGCATTAGCAGAAGGCCGTGGGACGAGGTTGCCGTGAAGGTGCGAACGCCTGTCGCGGATGCGGCGATGGTCGCGGCCATTGCCGAGTGCTCGGACTCGACGCATATGAACTCGGCGTCAAGCTCACCAGTCTCCACATGTTTTGCAATCGCCTCGACGACGACCGTCTGGGGGGTTATCGGATAGGCGGCAACGACCTTCGGCCTTGCCATCTGGACAGCCTTTGCCGCTATGCCGTTAGCGGTGTTGATTATGGTTTCCATGTCTATTCCTCCCCTTCGCGGATCATCGATATGCACTTCTTGGGGCATTCGTTCGCGCAGACGCCGCAGCCCTTGCAGTAAACATAATCCACGCTGACGGAATCGTCTTCGCCGCGAACTATAACCCCTTCTGGGCAGAATATCCAGCAGCGCAGGCACTTTATGCACTGGCTGTTGTCTATGACCGGGCGGTAGGTCCTCCACGTGCCGGTTTTGCCCATGGCTCCGATAACAGGGTAGGAAACAGCTGTCCCTACGCTGCATTTACGCGTTTCTTCGGTCATTAGAATTCAACCTCCTGTCGCACTACGCCCGTATCCATTCCTTCGGTCTTCACCCGCATCCATCCCTTCGGGCTGTCTACGGGTTCACTCCAAATTGCTGATGCAATTTCTCGTTGTCTCTCTCGCGGGTTCACTCCAAAGTGCGGATGCACTTTCTCGTTTCGCTCCAAATTGCTGATGCAATTTCTCGCAGCAGGTTTCTCGTGATATGCTTCGCAGTTCACGATTCCACCTCCCTTTCCGTGGCAGCCATCTCGTGAATCACGTTGCGATTCACGAATTCACCTCCGTTGCTTTGTAAGTGTCGTTTGCGGCGTTGGCGTTCGCCTCGCCCGCCTCGCCCCTGAAGCGTTCTTTTATCGCGCCGATTATATGTTCCATGCCGACGCGCTCAGTAAAGTGCGGCAGGGCGCCGAGTATCGGGGTGTTGATGATCGGTATGCCCGAGAGTAGCAGGTTGTATTTTATCGCTATGCCTGTCGCATCGACTGTCGCCACGCGGTAGGTCTTCGAGAACTCGAAGTCTTGCGGCTTTGCGGGTGTGTTTATTATTATGACCGTCTCCTTCTTTGCCCCTTCGGTGATGTCTATGATGTCCATCAGCCCGGCATCAAGGACTACTATGATGTTCGGGTCGTATATCTGGCTGCGGAGGTTGACCTCACTGTCGGAGATGCGCGCGAACGCCTTGACGGGCGCGCCCCTGCGTTCTGCGCCGAAGTGCGGAAAAGCCTGCACTCCCCTATTTCCGGCCTTGAGCGCGGCAGCGGCAAGCAGATTCGCCGCCGTCACTGCTCCCTGTCCGCCTCGTCCATGAAAACGAATTTCCAGTGTTTCTTTGCTCATGGGAAAACCCTCGCGAGCCTAAATATAATAAGAGGTTTTAATGGTTGTGATTAAACGGATTGGCAACGCCATATCGAAACGGCCTCATAGAAACGAACTGGCGCCGCATAGGCAAAGAAGTGGTGGGGTGAGGGGGTTTTTGCACGGAGCCGCCGATGCATGACCAAAATCGCATAATGCGGGCAAATCGGTATGCTCAATAGGCAATTGCCACCTATTTTTCAACGAATATCGCGGCGTGGTCTATCTCGAACGGTTCGAGGTCGAGGATATCAAAAACGGAGAGGCCCGCCTTCTCCAGTTGTCCCGCAACCTCGGCAAAGACCTCGCGCGGCTCCCTCGAAACGTCGACGCTCCTCGACTTGAGCATGAGGATGCCATATCCCCCCGCCTTCAGGAACTGCCGGCAGTTCTTTATGAATATCCCGGCCTGGTTTCTCTGCGCTATGTCTTGGTATACGACGTCGCAGGAGCGGTCGCCCACCATCGCGGCGTAATCCTCGGGCCGGTTCGCATCGCCGAGTATGGGTATCAGATTCGGCCTTATCTCGGAAACCTTCAGCAGGTCGCGAAACGAGCGCGGCGAAAATTCGAGAGCGTACACCATCCCGTCGCGTGCGACGTCAGAAACGTGGCTCGGGGTCGTGCCGTTTGCGGCGCCGAGGTAGAGCACGCGCGAATCGCTTTTTATCGGCATGTTGCGACACCCTTTCAGCACGGCTGCGCCGAGCTTCGAACGCCTCGGGTTCCAGGCGCGATACTCCTTCCCCTGCCAGAGCACCAGCTTTTCCCCATAAACCTTGTGCCCCCTGCTCTCGTTCAGGTTGCGGGTGAAAAGCTTCTCGCGATCCGCGAATACGTTCTGAAATCTGGACGGCTTTATCATAATCGAAGAATGGTGTTAGAGGTTTAAAAATGAATTGAAGAGTCGGGGAGAAAGAGTCGGGGCGAGTCGGAAAGGCGGGCTACCCGCGCCTTCTGCCAATAGCCGCAACAATGAAAATGGCGCACGACAAAGTGATTACCCCAAAACCCGGAATCTTCTTTTTCCCGTCGTCCGTGTCCCCGCTTCCGGCGTCATCTTCGCCTGATGTGTCACCCGCGTCGTCATCCGCGCCTCCATCCCCGGTGCCGTTATCGGGAGTATTATCCCCTATGCCGTCCCCGTCATCGTCCGAGCCATCCGGCGGTGCGACGATGTTTCCAAGCGAAACGCACACCACGTCAAGCGAAGTCGCGTTCGTTCCGTGAACGGCGGTGATTCGTATCGTAACGCTATCCCCGGAAACCGTTCCGGACGGAGTCACCGTAAGCGTCGAAACCGAACTGCCGTAGCCGGACACGGTCACGGTCGCAGGCGATACGGATGCCGCCCATTTCGCGGGGTTTGGATTGTCGACTGCAAGTGCGACCTCGCGGTTTTTGGAGAACGTGCTCAAAACGGTTATCCGATATGTTGCCGCCGCGCCGTTTTTAGCGGAAGCCAAAGCCTTGTTCGATCCGATAGTTATCGTCCACCCAAAGAAAGTGTAATTTTCGCCGTAACCGCTGTCTGGCGCCCTGTCGAGAGTAATGGAAAGAATGGCGTTTGTCGTCTTTGCCCAGAGGTTGGAAAGCCCGTCGCCGGGTTGCCAGTAGCGTGCGTTGAAAAGCATATCGGTCGGGATATTGTACGAGATTATCCCGCTCGAGACGTTCACCTCGCCGGTCATATCCGCGACCTTCGCCGAACCCGGGACGCCGAGTGCGTTCTTTGTAGATTCCCGGAGTTCGTAACTCCAGCCGCCGGCCTGGTAGCATGCCCTTACAAACAGGTCCCAGTTGTCCTTTTTCTCAGAGATGTTGCTGTAGAAATCTCCGGGCGTGAAATGCATCTCGTAATACGTGGTGGTTCCGGATATCTGTTCTACCACTATCGAAGAGATGTTGAGTTTTAGATTCACCGCGCTTTCGTTTTCTGGGTCGCCGAACCATGCTGATAATATGTCGAACCACGCATCGGTTTCGCCCACGGCGTCCGTTATCTCAGGCATCTGCGGCGTTCCCTTTACCGAGGCGCCTCCATTCGCATTTGGGCTTATAGTTGCCAGGTGCGAAGCGCTTCCCGCTCCGGCAATTAGGGCAACTGTGAACAATATCGAAAGCATCAGGTTTTTATCCAAATTATCGACCCCTATACCATGTTCAATTTTGTAAGATATATAGTTTTTGACGATCCGCATGCAAACTCTAAAAAACGGCTCCCCGTTGCATGTGATTGGTGCGATGATGGCAAAAAGAACGGAAGACCGTGAGGGCAAGGCGCTTGTCGACATGTGCCGCGAAGTGGTGCAGACGGCTCTCGATGCCGGAGCGGATGCCGCCGAGGCGTTCGCTCTCTCGGAGCGCGGAACCAGCCTTTCGATAGAGAACGGGACGATTGGATTCTCGTCCACCGGCGACGATTTTGGCATCGCCCTTCGCGTCCTGAAGAACAGACGGCTTGGTTTTTCATATTTCACGGATATGGGAAAGGCAGGGGATGCGGCAACGGAGGCGCTAGCCCTCTCGCGCCATTCGCAGGAAACCGGATACCTTTTCGAGGGCGCAAGCGTGGCGGCGCACGGTGTCAACGGCATCGACGGCATATACGACCACAAGGTGGAGCGCCTGGATTCGGACGACGGCCTTGACATGGTCGCTTCCATCATAGGCGGCGCGAGGGAGGAGAATCCGGATGCGCTCGTATCCGGCGGCGGCGTGTCCTTTGGCAGAGAAACGTTCGCCATAGCCAATTCTTGCGGCCTTGGGGTTGCGGAAACCGGGACCCACATAGGCGGCTATGCCTCGGTGGTCATGAAGGCGGGCGAAGACGTAACTACCGGATTCGAGTTTGACTCATCGCGCGCCATGGGTGCCGACTTTGGGGATATAGGTTGCTCTGCGGCGTCGCTTGCCACGAGATCCCTTCGTGCGGGAAGGATAGAGCCCGGGACTATGGACGTAGTGTTCACGCCATCCTCCTTTTCGCAGCTTCTCGAGTTCATAACCGCTCCCGCCCTGTGCGGCGACCGTGCGGAAAGAGGGGAGTCATTCTACTCCGGCAAGATCGGCGCAGAGGTCGCTCCGGAATGGCTGTCGTTACGCGATGATCCGCTGATGAGCGGCGGCATCAACAGCTCCGCGTTCGACGACGAAGGGTTTCCTTCAAGGCAGATAGAACTCATATCCGGCGGCATTTTGCAGGGGTTCCTTTACGACGGCGTCTCGGCAGACAAGTACGGCAAGACAACCACTTCAAACGGAATGCGCGCAGGGGCATGGTCTTCGTCTCGTTCCTTCAAGACCCCGCCCGGCGTAAGGGCAAGGAACTTATCCCTGAAGAGCAGGGACGCTGCGGCTTCCATCGACACGGTATCCGACGTAAGGCGAGGCATCTTGGTCCACGACATAATGGGCGCGCACACCTCGAATCCGGCAAGCGGGGACTTTTCGATAAGTTCATCCGCCCTTTTCGAGATAAGGGAAGGCGAGGTGCGCGGCGCCCTGAAACCGGTGATGATAGCAGGCAACATGGCCGAGGTGCTAAAGAACGTGGCCGCCCTCGGCAACGACTACCGCAACGTCCCGGGTTCGCTCTCGTTCACCTCGGTATACCTGCCAAGCGTGAGATGCTCGAACCTGTCGGTCACCTGCTAAATAGGATTATCCGTCCGCACCACCCGTCCCCAACCCCTTTTTTCGCCTCTTTATAAATAACTGCCAGAAACCTATATATAATAACAAGGCAGTTACCATATTCTCTGCTAATTCACAAGAAAGGAGGTGCGGAGATGGCGGAATTCGAAACCGTAAAAACCGAGATTGTGGAATTCGGAAGGAACAACTTCATAGAGGTTGCGAGAAAGAAGGCGATAACGACCGACGGCGAAAAGGAGTTCATATCAGTTTCGCGCGGCTACTACATGGACGACAATTCGAAACGCTGGAAGAGTTCGATAACTCTCCCCGACGACAGCGACAAGCGCGAGAAGATAGCGGAATGGATAAAGAAGCTCTGACCTTCTTCAATATTTTACCATTTTACACTGTTTTACACTACAATTCTTTTTAGCCACCGATACCATTACCCCCTTGTTTTAGGCATCTCGCACAAGGAGACGTGAAATGAGCTACGACCCTTCCAATACAGACCCCCCGGTTATCCCGGACGTTATACGCTTCCCGCTGACCCCGGGCATACGCAAATACGCTTGGGACCACGGCTACAGCGAACAGCTTCTGGCAAGGCACCTCAACCTGTTCAAGAGCGAATACCGGGAATATCTGAAGGGCATGGAATCGCGCGTTCCGACTTACATAAGGGCGAACACCCTGCGTTGCCGCCCTGCCGAATTGCGTAAAAGGCTCGAATCAAAAGGATTCGTGCTTGAGCCGCTCGATTTCTGCAATCATGCGTTCAGGCTGGACAAGACTCCGTTTACCCCCGGTTCAACCCCCGAATACCTGCTCGGGCAGTACTTCGTACAGGACGCGGCCTCGCTCGCGCCGGTTTTGTCATTAAACCCGCGGCCGGGGGAAACCGTGGTCGACATGTGCTGTGCACCGGGCGGAAAGACGAGCCATGTTGCGCAACTCATGCAGAGGCACGGCACCATACTCGCGTTCGAACTCGAGGAAAAACGGATGCGTTCAACCGCCTCGAACCTCGCGAGGTGCGGTGTCGACAACGCGCTGCTCTTCAATCGGGATGCGGCCCTCGCCGCGCCATGGCTTGCCGAAAACGATGTTACCGTGGACAAGATACTGCTGGATGCGCCCTGCTCCGGCGAAGGGGTGCTTCCAAACGACAAGGCGCGCCGAAAGGGCGAGGTCGAGGAATTCGTCGCCTGCGCCACCGGCCAGAGACGGCTGCTTGCGGCTGCGGCGTCGATGCTTCGAAAGGGAGGCGAGCTCGTCTACTCGACCTGTGCGATAGCGCCCGAGGAGAACGAGTTCAACGTGGTATACGCGTGCGAGAAACTGGGGCTCGAGATAGTCGAGACCGGAATAGACAGCGCGAACGGCGCGCCGCTGACGAAGGGGTTTACCGAGATAGGCGCCCTCAAACTGCCCGGATACGTGTCGATGGCAAGAAGGTTTTTGCCGCACAGGAACAGGACGCTTGGCTTTTTCTTCGCGAAGTTTCGGAAGGTGGTTGAATGATTGCGGAACTTACGGGTGAAGAGCTTTCGAAGATGAAGGCCTTTCTGGAGCGGTTCGACCGCAAGCTGTTCGACGAACTGCTTGGGAAATACTCGCTTGCGACGATTGGCGAAGAGGGGGAGAAGACGATTATCGTATCCGGCAGGGAGACCGCCGAACTGGCAAAGAGGCTCTCGCCCGAAACATTCGGCCTGCCATTCGGTGAGTTCCGGTTCGGAGATTTCTACCTCGGTCTCGAAGGGTTGTACCTGATAGGCGGAATGTCCGACCGAAAGAAGGTGATCCTGGACGAAAAGGGCGTGCAGTTCTTCCTTTACGGCAGGGACGTCAAGGGAAAGCACATAAACATCTACGACGAGGACCTCAAGACAGGGGATCTCACGCTCGTGACGACCCCATACGGAGAGGTGATAGGCCTTGCCACGGTCGCAGGGAAACTCGAAAAACTCGGCACAGTGATACACAAGCTTCTCGACAGGGGCTGGTATCTGAGAGAGGGCGGATAAGATAGGGATAAATAAGGTAGAGATAATGGAGATAAGCTAGATATAAGCCGGATATAAGCCGGATATAAGCCGGATATAAGTGGAAGATGTGATAATGGTGACGGTCATTCGACTCATCGCATCTTACGCATCTTTTTTGTAAACAACGTCAAAGCAACAACCGCAAAAAGACTCGTGCAAACGAGAGCGGTCCCGAACCCCGGAACCGATTTACCATCTCCCGCACCGTCAAAAGAATCGTCTCCCTCTTTTGGTATCTCCGGCAAAGGCGCGGGATTCAAAACCATGCGCCCGTCGTCCTTCCAGCCTATGCGGTAATATTCCAGCGCCTCGTCAATGCTTGCATTCGGCCTTAACGCCATATAGTGGGCTACCGCAACGGCACGGGTTCCGTTGACTAGGCCGTGTCCCCGCGTACCGCCCGGTTTCGTTGTAGGAGCCGAATATGGGGTCTGCGGTAAGCTCTATTATAGATTTGGCTTGTGCGGGAGTTAAGTCGGGGTTTACCTGAAAAACTGAAAGGAAAATAGAAAAATAGTGATTTTAGAACACAACAAGTTTTTTGCCCGTCATCTTCTCGTATGCTTCCTTGTATTTTCGGCTGGTCTCGGCCACGACCTCGTCCGGGAGGTGGGGTGCGGGAGGCTCCTTGTTCCACTCGATGGATTCGAGGAAGTCGCGAACGTACTGCTTGTCGAAGCTCGGCTGGCTGTGTCCCTTCTCGTAGAGGTCCGCAGGCCAGAAGCGCGAGGAATCGGGTGTCAGCGCCTCGTCTATAAGAATAAGCTCGCCGTCAAGAATGCCGAACTCGAACTTGGTGTCCGCGATGATGACCCCGCGCGTCGCCGCGTAATCCGCCGCCTTCTTGTATAACGCGATGGAGATTTGCGCCACCTTTTCGCCAAGCTCGTCGCCGAGTATCCTCTTCATCTCAGGTATCGAGATGTTTATGTCGTGCCCCTCCTCGGCTTTCGTCGAAGGCGTGAATATGGGAGCTGGGAACCTGTCCGACTCGAGAAGCCCCGCAGGCATCTTTTCGCCGCAGACCGTGCCCTCTTTCCGGTATTCCTTCCACGCGCTTCCGCTGATGTAGCCGCGCACGATGCATTCGACGGGGAGCGGCTTTGCCTTCTTTACTAGCATAGAGCGCCCTTTCAGGGTCTCGCGGTGGGTAGCGAACTCCTTACCGAATTCGTCCACGTCCGCGCTTATCACGTGGTTCTCCACGACATCCCTCGTGAAGTCGAACCAGAACCTGCTTATCTGCGTCAGGCACGCGCCCTTGTCCGGGATGCCCTCCGGCAGAACGCAGTCGAAGGCCGATATGCGGTCTGAAACTATCATGAGCAGCCTGTCGCCCAGGTCGTATATGTCCCTCACCTTGCCTCTCTTCGGTTCGCCGAAAGGCAGGTCGGTCTCCATTACTATCGGTGTCTGCTGTTCCACTAATTTCACCTCTCTGGGGATTTGAATTTGATTTCCATATTAAAATATGATTATGAAAAAACGTGAAAAGGGCGACTGGAATCAAAGCCGCGATACCGCTTTTGCCACGGCGTCAAAACCGGTCTCTATGTTGGCCTCGCTTGTGGCAAAGCTCATCCTGACGTGGCCCTCGCCCGCGCTTCCGAATGCGCTTCCCGGCATTACGGCGACGTTCGCCTCGGAAAGCAGGTATTCGGTGAACTGCCGGGAGGTCATGCCGTAGTCGAATTTCGGGAACAGGTAGAATGCCCCCGCCGGCGGCTTCGCATGCATCCCGTCTATCTGCGAGAGCTTATCCATCACGAGTTTTCGCCTCTGCGCAAAACGGCTTACCATGTTCCTGAGTTCGGACTGGTCGCCGGTCAGCGCGGCCACGGCCCCCTTCTGTGCGAACGAGGTGCAGCAGGTGAGGGAGTGTTCCTGTATCCGTATCATGTCCCGCAGGATGACTTCCGGCGCTACGGCCCAGCCGATCCTCCAGCCGGTCATCGCATAGGATTTGGACAGGCCGTTCACGGTTATCGTCCTCTCGAACATGCCGGGCAGGGAGGCTATCGAGTGGTGTTCGCCTTCAAAAACCAGTTTTTCGTATATCTCGTCGGAGAGAACGAGCAGGTCGTGGTCTGTCGCTATGTCGGCTATGCCCTTAAGGTCTTCGAGGCGGGCTACTCCCCCTGTCGGGTTGGACGGTGAATTGAGGATTATCATCTTCGTCCCAGGCGTAACGCCCTCCATTACGCTCTCGGGAGTCATCCTGAAATCATCGCCCGTGAGCGGCACCTCGACCGCGCGGCCGCCCGCTATGGCGATCGCCGGCTCGTAGGAGACCCACGCCGGATTCGAGATGACGACCTCGTTCCCGCCCTCCACGTTTGCGAGTATGGCTGAGAATATGGCCTGCTTCGTCGGGCTGACCATTACGTTAGCCGCCGTCGCAGGGAGGCGGTTTTCGTTAATAGACTTGTTCGCTACGGCTTCCCGCAGTTCCGGGATGCCCGCTGCCGGCGTGTAGTGGGTGAAACCGTCGAGCATCGCCCGATGCGCCGCGTCTATTATATGGCGCGGGGTGTTGAAGTCGGGCTCTCCGACCGTAAAGGAGATTATATTCCTGCCTTCTGCCTTCAGCTTGTTCGCTATCTCGGCTATCCTGAGCGTGCCGGACGGCTTGACCGATGCCATGCGACCTGTCTGCGTATACATATTATCTGCCAGATAACCGGTATCGCGAACTGATTTAAATATTTCACAAAACAGGGTTAAACGGTTTAGAGGGATTTGAGAACAGAAAAATCGTGAAAAGAGGGTGGCGGGCAAACCTCAAAGGTCCTTTATCGCCCGGTATACCTTTATTACGGCCTCTACCGCATCCTTGGCGCGCTCTATTCTCGCCTCTGCCTGCAGGCGGCTCATGCCCGGGCCGGTTATACCAAGGCTCACCGGTTTGCCGTACTCAAGTGAAAGGTCGGCTATCTTCCTCGAGGCATGGCTTATCACTACCTCGTCGTGCCCGGTTTCGCCTTCCATGACGCAGCCGAGGGTGACGACCCCGTCCACGTCGCCGCGCAGGAGAAGGCGGTCTATCGCAAGCGCCATGTCGAACACGCCCGGCACCCTGACGACGTGAGTAACCTCCGCGCCAAGGAAGTCGGCGTGCGACCTCGCACGCTCCAGCATCATCATCGTTATGTCGTAGTTGAACTCGCTTACCACTATTCCCAGTTTCATCGTTTCATCCCCTTTTGCGGCTCTTGCGCCCGCGTTGAACTCGTCCATCTCTTCTGCCGTGTCGGCCCGCTTTTTTTCTCTATCCGCCTTTGCGCCAATCGCGGTCCCGATGTCGTCTGCATCCTTGACTATCGCGCACTCCTCGCCGTAGACCTCGATTATCTCATCGGATTCCGGATCTTCGGCATGCATCTCGTTTATTATCTCAGGCCCGGCAACCGTTTCCGGCGCATACTCCTCGCTTTCGTAAACCTCGCTCTCTTCGTAGCGGGGTTCCCCTGCCGCAGGAGGCGCCTCGCCGTAGATTACATCATCCGACGGTTCTGCCGCCATGCTTGATTCGTCTTTCGCGGGGTCGCACGCCGCCTCGAAATCCTCTTCCGGCGACTTTTCAACCTTGCCGGACTCCTCTTCCTCGTTCCCGGACGTGACCTCGAAATCCTCTTCCGGCGACTTTTCAACCTTCCCGGACGTGACCTCGAAATCCTCTTCCGGCGATTTCCCGACTGTCGTCTTGACTTCTTCGGAAACCTTCGAAGTAACCTCGAAATCCTCGGTGTGCGACGGCTTTTTGGTTTCGGGAACCGACGGCTTTTTCTCTTCGGACCCCCTGACCCGTTCCATTATCTCGTATCCGCTGTCGGATTTCGTTTTGGTTTCGTACTGCTGGGCGTCCCTCATGATCTGCTTGCCGCGCCTTATCATGTCGATAAGCCCGCTTTCGGTCGTGTTCATCGTTTTTCCTCCTATGATACGTCAGTTTCAGTGTCCATCCGCATGGCGTGAAGTTTTTATCGGTCCGGCATCCCCGAATCCCTGCCTTTGGCCTGTTCCAGCCATCGCGGTCAGCTTTTCGGGGTTGAATAAAAGGGCAAGCACATTGAGCGCGTGCTCCCTCGTCCGCCTGTCGGCAAGAAATGCGAGTTCCCCTTCGTCAGATGCCTCATCCGCATGAACGAAGACCTCGATTATATGCCTGTTGGTCATAAGCTGCGCCTGTATCAGCCCCTGCGAGGCCTCGTGGGCGCACATTTTGTCCTTCTCGGCGCCGCCGGGCATGCCAAGAGCCATCGCTATCTCGCAACCCTCTTCCTCGAGCAATTTCTTGCAGGCGACCGGCAGGTCCTTTACCCCGGGGACGGTCCTGCGCACTATGATAAAACCGCCGGCCCTGTTGCTTTTTATTTCGTCGATTGCGGCGGCACCCATGTCAAAGCGCGAAAATGTGGTGTCGGCTATCCCTATCTTCTTCATTTCCCTATGCCTCCGCCGCTCCCGTTGTAGAGTTCCTTTTTGGCTATCTTTTCCTCTATGCGGGCGATTATCTTGCGCGTTCCGTCGAGATCCGCGCCCTCGAGCTTGCAGAGCCGTATGACTTTTATGTTCAAGCCCCTCTCGGCAAGCATGCGTTCCAGCGTCTCGGCCCGATGGCCCTGATCGTAACCAAGCGCGATGATGTCGGGCTTTAGCTCCCCGACTATCTTCAACGGGTCGCCGACGTGCCCCAGCACCGCCATGTCCACAGGCTTTAACGCATTCACCATTTCCACCCGCATGAGTTCGGGCGTTATCGGCTGGTGTTTGTAGCCGCGGACTGTTTCGTCCCTTGCCACGACGACTACGAGTTCGTCGCCAAGCCTGCGCGCTTCTTCGAGATAATGGATGTGTCCCAAGTGTATGAGGTCGAAGACCCCGCTAGCCATCACTCTGACCCTTGCCATTGGCGCCACGCTTCGATTATCTGCCTGCCTTCAAGATGCACAATGCCATATTCTTTTGCATACTTAACGGCATCGCTTTTCCGGCGTGCCGTCCCTTCAGGCCCGCCCATCATCTCGCAGATGGTCGCGCTCGGCGTGAGGCCGGCCATTACCACAAGCGCTGTGGAAAGCTCGGTGTGGCCGAACCGCTTCGAGAGAAGATGATTGTCGCAGTTGAGCAGATGAACGTGGCCCGGCGCCCTGAAGCTCTCGCCGAAAAGCCTCTGCGCCGACGGCCCATCGGCCTCGCGGACGGCGTCGAGCAATCTTGCGAACCCTGATATCGTGAGGGCGCGGTCCTTGTCGGTTATGCCGGTGAAGGTGCGGCGGTGGTTGATGGTTATCGAAAAAGAGGACTTGGTGTCGTAGGGGATGTCGTTTGGTATCAGCTCTTTCAAGAGCGGGTAGCGGCCGCCTTCCTTGTAGAAAAGGTCGGACAGGTAGGGGGTTCCCAGCTTCTCGTGCGACTCGTGGTCGACGGTCGTGCAGATAAGACCTCCGGCATCCCTTCGCAACCGCTCTATAGCCACAGGTGTGACGAACTGCGAGGCGACGACCATATCAGTCTCCTCCTCGCGGCCATCGGCATCATAAATAAGTACGAATCTACCGGCTCTTAGGGAATCGAGAGCCTCGCTAACGCTGTCGTTCATGCAATCCAAAAAGGACATACTTGAATTTGAATTAAAAGTTGGTTATCTACTCGGAACCGAGTTGGTTTATAGTGGCCTCTTCATAGCCGTTGCGGTAGCGCGTCACGTAGCCCGCAATGCGGTTCCGAAGGTTCTTGCTGGATACCTCGGCATACTGGTCTACGAGTTTCTTGTTCTGCTCGAAGTCAGTAGTGAACACATCCGCGTGCTTCTTTACGAGTTCGACTGCGACACGCTTGACGTAGGTCTGTCTGATATTTCCCATTGTTTCACCTTGATAGGATAAGCTACTGCATTCTATCTTAAAGTAAAGCAGGAATAATATTTCCATTTAAAAAGATGGTGGTGACAACAGTATCTCCGAAAGAAAATTGTAATCAACCGCATTCCTTATAACCAAGTTAATCACAGCACTTTCATTTTTTCTGCACATTCCCCACAAATAGAAG
>PGXE01000045.1 GCA_002838935.1 Thermoplasmata archaeon HGW-Thermoplasmata-1
TCTGGGGCAAGGATGACACCTCCGAGGTTGTTGATTGATGTCGGAGATGTCATCCCCTTAAGAGATGATTAGTTTTAGCCAATCTTTGAACACGACCAAGTTTTTTTATCTGGGCTGATTTTCGCTCTTTTTAAGCGGTCTGTGCGCAAAAGCGCGGGAATTGTTTCATAATCGTTTCATTTCACCCTGCAAAAAATATACAATGGGCAAGCACATTCACGACCATATGGCTAACGGCAGCGAAGGCGAGAGGCTCGCCGGGGTAATCTACGGCACCACCGGCTCCACGGAATTCACCTTTGCGGTTAGCGACCCGACGCTTCGCAGGCTCGATTACGTGGCCGTCCGCCACCAGGAAGGGCACGTTCTTGCCCAGGTCATGGGGATAGAGCGCAGAAGCGGCATATCGTTCGAGGACGCCCAGGCCATCTCCGACGGCAAGGAGATAGAGAGCCACGCGAAGGCGTCCGCTTTTGCAAGAGTGATCGGCTACAAGGACGAGCGCGGCCTGCTGCAGTCCCCTCGCACTCCTTTCGACGCAGGCATAAAGGTGGAATGGGCGCCGGACGCGCTCATAAGAAACATTCTCGGCCTTGAAAAGAGTCACGAGTCCGGAGCCTACCTCGGCCTGCTGAAAGGCCACAACCTTCCGGTTTACCTGCACGTCAATACGATGGTGCAAAAGCACGTTTCAGTCCTCGCAAAGACGGGTGCCGGCAAGTCCTACACGGTCGGGGTCCTGATAGAGGAGTTGCTAAAGAAGAACGTCCCTCTCGTTATAATCGACCCTCACGGGGAATACGCGTCCTTCACAAACCCCAACATCGACGAGCGCGAGATAGAATCGATGTTAAAGTTCAAGGTAAAGCCAAAGGGCTACGGCTCGCAGATAACGCAGTATTCGCCGGACACCGCTTCCAATCCCGAGGCGCTGCACCTGACCCTCGACGGCAGCAATATGGAGGCGCGCGAGATTCTTGACCTCCTGCAGGCAAAGCTGACCGGCGCTCAGGCGGGGCTGTTGTATCAGGCCGTAAAAGAGGTTCGGGATTACCGGGACTTCTACACCCTGCGCGACATCATAGACGCCGTAAACCGCTCGAAATCGAACGCGAAGTGGAACGTCGTGGCATCGCTTGAGGCACTCGACTCCACGGGGCTTTTCTCGGAAAAGGGGACACCTGCAAGGGAGCTTGTGAAAAAGGGGATGTGCACGCTCATAAACCTGAGGGGAGTTCCGCCGGATATCCAGGACGTCGTCGTCGCGCGGATAGCAAGCGAACTGTTCGAGGCGCGAAAGGTCGGCAAGGTGCCGCCCCATATGATGGTCATCGAGGAGGCGCACAACTTCTGCCCGGAGCGCGGGGTCGGCAATGCGGTCTCGCTGCAGATAATAAGGACCATCGCAAGCGAGGGGCGAAAATTCGGCATGGGCCTCACCGTCGTCAGCCAGCGTCCCGCCAAGGTGGACAAGAACGTCATCTCGCAGTGCAACACGCAGATAATACTCAAGGTCACGAACCCGAACGACCTAAAAGCGATAACCTCCTCCGTGGAAGGGCTTACATCGCAGTCCGAGGAGGAGATACAGCGGCTACCGATAGGCGTAGCGATGGTGGCCGGCGGCGGCCTCAGCATGCCCATACTCGTCGAGGTGAGGACGAGGGAGACGCGCCACGGCGGGGTATCGGTATCGGTTACCGACGACACGTATCGCTCCGGGCAGGCGCGTGCGGTCAAGCGGCGTGAAGCGGACGAGGGCGATGATATGGATGAACCGGCGCGTGCGGCGGCGGGCCAAGCGAGTGCGACCAGCCATTCGACTGATATTGCGCATGGCACATCAGGTGCGACCCGCCGGTCAACCGGTATCGCACGCGGCACGTCCGGTGCGTCCCGTGAAGAGGAGCCGCTCGTATTCAGGGCGCTGTCAAATAAGGAAAACGCGAGCGGCACTGCGGATTCAACGCCCAGGCACGCCGCACGGCATGAAGCCGCGGCCGTATCGAAACGGCCGACCGTGGGGGGAGATCGCAGCGCAACTCGCGCAGCTTTTCATACGGCGCCTCCTCAATCGCCTTCTCCTCAATCACCGCCGCAAGCGGCAGTTCGTGCAGCATCCCCGACTGCGTCCAAAGTTGAATCTCGCGCAACTCCTGCCGCCGCTTCTAAAGCCGTTAGTCAACACGGCATGCGCGAACAGCCGTCCCAAAAAAGTCGTGCCGACGATGCCGAAGGCATGGACACGGCCCACATCCACAGGGTCGCAAACAGGCTTGGCTACGTGGTTACGGACGGACCTAAAAAGAGTGTGCGGCTGCTTACGGATGCTGCAAGAAACATGGACGGCGTCAGCCCGCGCGACTATCTCATGGCATTCGAGAAGCTGGGCAGGCAGGTATGCCACAACGATGAGCCGGACTGCGCCTCGTGCCCTATGAACGACCGTTGCCGGTATTACGGCGAGGTTTATGAAAAACGGGCAAGGAAGGGGCTTTTTGGAAAACTATTTAATAAGGATTAGGCAACTTCGATAAGGTGCGAGAAAAGAGCGGAGGTGCGCGGCATGAAATCATTAAAGGAGATAACGGACGAAAAGATAGGAAAATACCTGGCGATAACGAAGCGTGCGATGGACAAGGCGGAGATACTTGCGCCGGAGAGGTCTTACGCCCGCAGGATAGCCGAGGATTTCATGAAGATGGCAAGCTCCTATTATTCGGACGCCCTCCATTTCCACAAGAACGGCGACTACGTGAACGCGTTCGCCTGCGTCAACTACGCCCACGGCTGGCTCGACTGCGGCGCAAGGCTTGGAATCTTCGACGTTAAGGGAGACGACGTTCTTTTCACGCTTTCCGAATGAGGTGATAACATGAATACGAAAAACCTGAAGGCCGCCGCAGTGCTTCTGCCTGCCCTGATGCTCGCCGCCTCCTTCTCCGGCTGCATAGGGGAATATCTCGACCCGTACGCCGACATCGAGGCGGTCTACACCTCCGGCGCCTATCTGGTGTCTTATACGATTGAGTATGGCAACGAGATATCGGTTTCTGGCGCAAGCAGTTACGAACTGACCGCGTACGCGGGGATACCGCAGAACCCCGACTCGCAGCCGTTTTCGGATAGCGCCTATGCGGCCAATAATCCGGACAAGAAGAGCACAGACCTGGAGATTTCATCCAGCCCGCGGATAAAGTGGGAAATCGAAGGGAGCACGGACGCTTCGTATTCATTTACGGTTACCGTGTCAAGCAACGGGCGGGCCGTGGCGTACGACCTCGGCGGAAGCGACGTCACGATAGGCGAGCTTGCGGCGGCCGATCCGTCGATAGTAAACAAGTATACAAAAACCCAGAACCTCGTCGATTCCAGCGGAACGCACCCGCGCATAATGTCCGACGATTCCGGGATACGTTCGATAGCCGAGGGCATAAGGGACGCCGTCGTCGACGAAACAGGTTCTGCCGGGGCGATGGACGTGGCCGCAGCCCTATTCCGCTGGCTCAAGCAGAACACGGACTATAAACTCAGTTCGCAGGGCAATGCCAAGCAGGCGACCGAAACCCTTTCCGATAGGAAAGGCGACTGCGACGACCTCACGTTCCTCTATATTTCTTTGCTTAGAAGCGTTTCCATACCCGCAAGGTTCGCCGTCGGCTACCTCGTGCAGGGCCAAAACGTTGCGGAAGCGCACGCCTGGGCGGAGGTGTTCGTCGGCGGCGGATTGGGGCGAAACGGCTGGATTAGTGTCGAGTGCGCAGGCAGCAGCGGCCTTGGCGCAAAGGACGAAAGCTATCTGCAGGGCGAACTGCACCAGCATTTCGGAGTGGAGAACCCGGGGTACCTGCGAGTGTTCACGGACGACGGCAGCGATGCATCCATTTCGGCAAGGCGGATGGGGGTCTCGGTGAAACGCACAGGAGGCGAGACCGAAACCGGGGCCGTCCTGAAGATTTCGGGCTACAAAGTCGTCGAGGGCCGCAAGCTCGTCGTATACAAAGACGGTTCGCGCGATTACGTCGACAACGACTGGAGCCCCAAACCCAAGCTTTTCGGGCTGTTTTCGGATGCGTAAAACGCAATCTATAAAAGCCTAAACTTATAATCCTTTATTCTATTCACCCACGTTCGCCCGGATGCGGGATATTCAATTTGCCAGAGTGGTTTCATGAGCGACGTATTCAAGGAAATGGAGAAGCAACTTGCCCTCCAGCACAAGATGGGAAGCAAGATAATACGCTCCAGCCAATTCAACAGGGATCTGTTCGATAAGCTGAAAGAGGAGTGCCCCAACTTGAACGAGGACGAGCTTATCCGGCTATTCTCGTCGGCCGGTGCAGGCACTAAGAACGTTGACGCCGCCATAATCGCAGCCGCCCACATGATAGAGTATAACAGCCGCCACCCGTATGTCGACAATGCATATTGGTTCGAGAGGTTTCTGCCAAAGGCCGCCGACCCGAAGAAGATTCTCGGCAACAGCGAGGTGTATGCAGGCCTTGTGGGCGTAATAAGCGAAACGGAGTCGGAGTTCGACGACCCCGAAGTCGCTCCGACAGAAAAACTCCGCAAAAGAGTCGCCGCATACCTCAAGTCATGCAAGATGTAATCCTGTCCGCTTAGGTAATGTTTTTAAGCAATTCCCGCATTACTGGTTTACCTTAATCCACCATTTTGGAGGTAAAAGATTGGATCATACACGCTTTGAGAAAGCCCGCATTATCGGGGCACGTGCTCTTCAGATATCGATGGGCGCCCCGCACCTACTGGACGTTCCGGAAGGCGAAGTAGATCCCGTCAAGATAGCGATGCGGGAGTACCGGAACGGGGTAATCCCGATCACCGTGCGGGCAAATAAAACCCCGCGCATCAAAATCACAACCGTCTAATCAAGAATACATGGTCAGGAGCGTATATAATGGAAGAACATAATCCCTCCGCAGCCGTCGATGAAACCGAAGTCGCGACTGTTGAAGAGCAGCACGAAAAGACGATTGAAAAGGTCGCAAAGCGCGCGACAGAGGAATCCCCCGCAAGGGATGCCGCACCGGAGCGCAGCGAGCAGGACGCGGCCGCAACCGACCGCCTTGCGTCGGAAGACCTGTATCTTACAAGCGGTGTCCACATAGGCACCCAGCAGAAGACCGCCGACATGAAGGAGTTCATCTACCGTGTCAGGAACGACGGCCTGTACGTGCTTGATGTCGAGAAGACCGACAGCCACCTAAAGACCGCAGGCAAACTCATAGCCCGCTATGACCCCGCCCGCGTGCTTTTCGTCTCCGCCCGCCAATACGGCCAAAAGCCGATAAAGAAGGCGGCACGCACGCTCGGTTCCATGGCCATCGCAGGCCGCTTCATGCCCGGCACCATGACAAACCCGCGCGTCGAGAACTACGTCGAGCCGGAACTGCTCGTTCTGACAGACCCGATAGGCGATGCGCAGGCGCTGCGCGAAGCCGTCAACACCGGCATACCAGTGATAGGTCTTTGCGACACCAACAACGAGACGAAGTATATGGATGTCATAATCCCGACCAACAACAAAGGCCGCAAGTCACTCGCCCTCGTTTACTGGCTGCTCACCCGCGAGGTTCTCAAGAACCGCGGGCAGATAAAGACCTACGACGAGTTCGAAGCGCCGGTCGAAGAGTTCGAAGCCGAACTCTAAACCTCTTCAAATCCTCTTCAAAATCCGATATGCACGATAATTCGGTGGCGTATGGACAAAAACTAAATACTGTTTGTCTTTTTCGAGTCGTAAGGGAGTATATATGTACGTAATCCTGGGGTGCGGAGCCGTAGGGGCTCGTGTCGCGGAACTTCTCACCAAGCGCGGCAGGGAAATAATCGCCGTAGATAACAATAAGGAGCGTGTCGAGAACCTGCGCGAGCGCGGCTTCAATGCGATAGAGGGCGATATGACCAGCACCGACATCATCGGCAAGGTCATAGACGATGCCGAGATAGTCATGATACTGGCGCCGACGCACACTTCTAATCTGAACGCACTCAAGAAGATAAAGAAGGAGGATCCGCAAAAATTCGTGGTCGTAAGAGCGCCCAATCCGGTAAGCACGGAAGAGCTGCGCGAAGCTGGCGCAGATTACGTGATACTAACTTCAGAAATAATGGCTAGCGCGGTTGTGCGGGAGACAGAGGATTATGAGATGAGCAGAAACTGCGAGCATCTCATATCGACGATAAAGGCTGCCGGAAACGGCGGCGTCGGCATATTCATGCATAACCAGCCCGACCCGGACTCCATCGCGTCCGCGCTCGCGCTCGGCGAGATATGCAAGAAGAACAGAGTCGCGTTCAAGATATATTATTCCGGCCGCATAGGCCACCAGCAGAACCGGGCGCTCGTGAACATGCTCGATACCGATTTTGTATAT
This sequence comes from Thermoplasmata archaeon HGW-Thermoplasmata-1, assembly GCA_002838935.1. GTDB lineage: Archaea > Thermoplasmatota > E2. Next base: position 6,402 of record PGXE01000045.1, read on the forward strand.
ATCGAGGATTCCAACGGGGCCCTTGATATCGTCAACAATCTGGGCAAGATCGCGCTCGTGGACTGTTCTCTTCCCGGGATAAACAACGTCCTACCAAAGGACATAATACCCGACATCGTCATCGACCATCACCAGGTAGATATGGATAGCGTCAGGGGGGAGTTCGTGGACATACGCCCGTCGGTAGGCTCGGTTTCCACGATGATGACCCGCTACCTCCAGCAGGCGGGGATAGTGCCCGGCAGCAACCTCTCAACCGCGCTTTTGCACGGCATACGGATCGATACCGCGGGATTCACGCGCAACACCACCCCGACGGACTTGAGCGCGGCCGCATACCTTTCGCCGCTAATCGATACGAAGCTTCTAAATTCCATAGAGTCCCCGCCGATAAGCGTAGAGACGATGGACGTAATGGCCCGCGCCATAGCGAACAGGCACATACGCGGTTCCTATCTTGCCACCAGCGTCGGATTCATAACCGACCGCGATTCGCTTCCGCAGGCTGCCGAATTCCTGCTGCGGCTCGAAGGGGTTGCGACAGTTCTCGCTTTCGGGATAATGAACGACGAGATAATGGTGAGCGCAAGAAGCAAGGATTCGCGCGTCAACCTCGGCGACGCCCTCCAGAACGCATTTGGCAAGGAGAATGCGGGAGGCCATGCGCCAGCCGCCGGCGGACAGATACCGCTTGGCATACTCGGCGACGTCGACAACAGGGACGACCTTCTCAAACTCGTCGAGCGCGTCATAGAGAAGCAGTTCTTCAACGTGGTTGGCGCCGAGCAGCCGTCCAACGGAGAGGCCCTGCGAAAGGCGGTCACGCAGCAAGCTGCACCGGCGGCAAGTTTCGAGAAGGTGAAAAAACCGCGGGCCGCCGATATTTCAGAGGCCGTTAAGGAAGAGGACGCGTAAAAACAAGTAACCCAACCGGAAGTGTCCACATTGGAAAGACAGATTGGCGGCAACATAGTTTTGATAGGGACGGCCCACGTCTCCAAAAAAAGCGTCGAAGAGGTCAGGGATGCGATAGGGCGGCACCGCCCGGACGTGGTGGCAATCGAGCTCTGCAAATCGCGCTATAATGCAATAAAGGAGAAGTCAAGCTGGGAGGAGCTTCCGATCTCCTCGATGCTCAAGGGCGACCGGGCATACATGATACTCGCCCAGTCATTCATGGGTTCGGTCCAGCGCAGGCTTGGCAGCGAGCAGGGCGTCGAGCCCGGCGCGGAGATGATGGCCGCACTCTCGGTCGCCGAGTCGGAAAACATTGAGGTAATTCTAGTCGACAGGGATATAACTGTCACTCTCAAGAGGGCATGGAGACTGATGGGGCGGCGCGAGAAGTTCCGGCTGTCATGGGAGTTCACGAAGGCCCTTTTTGGCGGCGAGGCCCCCGAAGAGGTTGCGGTCGACGACATGCTCGAAGAGGACGTTCTCACTGCCATGATGAAGGAGATATCGGATATCGCGCCGTCCATATCGAACGTCCTCATAGGCGAACGCGACGCATACATAGCATCCAAGATAGCGGATGCGGCAGGTAGCGGAAAGAAGGTGCTGGCAGTTCTCGGCGCAGGCCATCTCAAGGGGGTCGAATCGTATCTTGGCGGAAAGAAGGCGCCGGAACTCTCCGAGCTTGAGGCGGTCCCGAAAAAAAGGTTCAGCGTCGGAAAGGCGATTGCCTACGCGATTCCGCTCTTGCTGCTCGGCCTAGTCGCCTACCTTGCGGTAGTCCGCGGCCCGGAGGCGTGGGCTGAAATAGCGGACATATTCCTTATATGGGTGCTCGTAAACGGAACGCTCTCCGCACTTGGCGCGGCGATTGCCCGCGGGCATCCGCTTAGCATATTGACCGCGTTTGTCGCTGCCCCGATAACGTCGCTCAACCCCGCGCTTGCGGCGGGCTGGTTTGCAGGCATCGTGGAAGCAAAGATACGGATGCCGACGATCAGGGATTTCAACGGCATCTCCAAGGTAGTGACGCTCAAGGATTTCACCAGAAACGGGGTTTTGAGGATACTCGTCGTCATGGCGCTTGCGAATCTCGGCAGCGTCATAGGCACGGCTGTTGCCCTTCCATGGATCCTGAAACACGTGCTGGGATAAGGGGTGATGGGGATGAGTCAGGAAAAGGATGGCGGAAAAACCCCCAGGATATACTACTCTTTTGGAGATTATGGGGGGAGCAACGGCAAAGACGCGAACCGCACCTACTCCGGAGGATACGCCGCCATAGAACGCCCGAGGATACGATTTAGCCGCGATGAGATAAAGCATCTCGCGCTCGCAACCGTGGTCCTTACGATAGCGTTCTCGTTTGCCCTCTCAAGACCGGGCTGGATCACACCGTCTTTCAACAAGGAGTTTCTTCTGGGCGTGCTGGATTTCATGCCCGCGGCCTTTGCGGGCGTCGTCACCGCGTTCCTCCTGCACGAGCTCGGGCACAAGTTCACCGCACAGCGTTTCGGCCTATGGTCCGAGTTCAGGTACAGCATGTCCGGCCTCGTCATGGCCCTTTTCGTGTCCGTGGTGTTTGGCATAGTATTCGCCGCGCCGGGGGCGGTGTATATCGGCGGTTCGGTCAACAAGAGGGAAAACGGGCTGATAAGCCTTGCAGGGCCGGGCGTAAACATTGTCATAGCCTTCGTTTCTCTCCCGCTTCTGCTGTTCGTTTTTGCGAATACCGCTTTCTGGGGTCAGCTTTTCTATACCGTATTTTTCATAAACAGCTTCCTTGCCATGTTCAACATGCTTCCGTTTGGCAACATGGATGGAAAGAAGATAATGTCATGGAAACCGGCGGTATTCGGCATCACGCTGTGCGTGTCCGTTGGTTTTGTCGTTGCGGCGTTCAATATCGTCGAGCTATACGCCCTGATAATGAGCCTTCTATGAATCGCCTGATTTCAACCTTTCAAGGGCTTTCGCCTTGACCTCTTCGGTCAGGTTTGCGCCATGCGAGTCTATCGTGACGACTAACGGCCCGAATTCCTTTGCCTCGAAGACCCACATCGCCTCAGACATCCCGAACTCATCGAGCCAGAAGACGTTCGTTACTTCTTTTATGGATGCCGCCGCAAGGACCGCCGCGCCGCCGGTGAATGCCGCGTAAGCGCAGCCGTGGATGCGGCACGCCTTTGCAGTTCTCTTTCCCATGCCGCCCTTGCCTATTATGAACCGCAGTCCGGTTTTCTCTATCATCTCGGCCTCGAAGGGCTCCATCCTCGATGAGGTTGTCGGCCCTGCCGCCACCACTTCGTAGCGTTCCCTGTTTTTCCTTACGACCGGCCCGCAGTGGTAGAGGGCGGCCATTGAAAGATCGACCGGCAGGCGACCGCCTTCACCGAGTATCTTAAGTGCCTTCTCGTGTACCTCGTCGCGCGCCGTGACCAGCGTTCCCGTTACGTAAACCACGTCGCCCGCAACAAGTTTTTTCGCCTCTTCGGCGCTTATCGGCGTCTTCAGGTGGTGTTCTGCCAATTCAATCACCGTAGGTTATCCTTCCTGCCGCATCGATTGTCAGTTTGGCCCTTCTTGCAGCCCAGCACTGCAGGACTATGCCGACAGGCAACGATGCCGGATGGCGGTCTGCGAACTCCACGTGGACCGCGAGTGCTGTCACATCGCCGCCAAGCCCCATAGGCCCTATGCCGCTGCCGTTTATCCCGGAAAGCACTTCGCGCTCGAATCCGGCCGCCGCCGCGTCTTCGTTATTCTGCCCCGTCTTTCTAAGGAGCGCCTTCTTTGCGAGTTTCATAGCCGTGTCCGCGCCGCCGCC
>PGXE01000046.1 GCA_002838935.1 Thermoplasmata archaeon HGW-Thermoplasmata-1
ACTTCTGACATAAGGAGAGAACTCATTATATGTTTATAAAGTATCTTGAACCAGATTGGTTACCAATAGAACTCAGGGGTTTTTCAAAATTCTCTATAGAATATGAAACGAGCATTATGGATTTCACAATACCGCAAGTGGTGATATTTGCTTGTGACCTGAGCGTTTGAAATTTTTGTTATTTCAACCCAAAACAGAGGTCTGCCGCCGCATACTATTTTTAATCTAAATTACTATTATCCCATATGTCCGACATCTTAAAAGACGACCCCCTTATCGGCAAGTTCCTGGACACACCCGAAAAGGTGGCAAGGGCCGCGGTGATATTCCGCTGGCTGCTCATAGCGTGGGTAATATTCATGACCTGCGGGATTGCGGCGATACTGCTCCACTGGGCAGGCGTTTTTTAGGTGCGGACACGAAAAATCCGTGCAATCCACGCAATCCACGCAATCCACGCAATCCACGCAATCCACGCAATCCACGCCCTTCAATCGTCAAGCTTCCAGATTTCGTCCCCTACGTAGAGCAGGCTCCTGACCCCTTTGCCGGACTTGGACTCCTTCATCTCCGCGCCCCCCATCAGCGCCACGCCCACGGCGAGCGGCTGGAGGTTGCGTTCGTCCCTTATCCATACCAGGTCGCCAGCCGTTATGGCGGGGTCGGCATCGACTATTCCCGGGGTCATGATGTCCGCGCCGTTCGTGACGAACCTTATCGCGCCCATGTCGACTGTTACGAACCTGACTGCCGGCCTGTATTTGAGAAGCCCGCGGACCGTAAGAAACGGTTTTCCTTCGTAGCGCAGGCCGAGTATCCTGTTGTTCACTATGGCGACCTCGAGCCCTTCCGCTTCCGCCATATCTATGGCGTCTTCTTCCGAAAAGATCTTGCAGCCGAAAGCCGCCCCCATCTCGTCTGCGAATGTCGCCGCCTCCTTTCGCTTCAACCTGCGCCGTTTGCGCAATCTTATCTCTGCCATGACGATACAAAATGCAGTTCCTGCATTAATGGGTTTCGCGTGAAGCGGGCTTGCGAAAAGAACGGCTGGCCGCGTATACAGGTGCCGGCCGCCTTTTCGTTCGTTCTTCGCCCGGTTTTAACCCGTTGCCCGTCTGTTCTTCGCTCATTAGTTTTATATAACGAGTGGCTATACCGGATACTCACTAATCCGGTGATGTTTATGGCGAAGAGACCCCTTGACATACTGCACGCAAGCCTCAACGGCCGTGTCGTCGTAGAACTGCGCGGAGGCCGCGAATACCGCGGCACGCTCGAAGGCTACGACCACCCGCACATGAATGTCGTGCTAAAGAACGTTGAAGAGCTGCACAGGGGAAACACCATGCGCAAGCTTGGCAACGTCATAGTGCGCGGGGACAGCATAATATACATCTCGCCCTGAGCGTCTTGAACCATCGTCGAACGGATATTTGAAGGAGGATTAAACATGGGAAAGGGAACGGCCGCACAGTCCGGCGGAAAGAAGAGCCACATCAGGTGCCGCCGCTGCGGCAGGCACGCATACAACGTCCAGAAGAAGCTGTGCGCCTCGTGCGGCTTTGGCGCAACGACCAAACTGCGCAGCTACAACTGGGCCCGCCAGCACAGGAAATAATCGATACTCTCATCACTCTCACAAACCAAAGATTTTTAACCGCATCTTAAGTTTATCAGGTGTGAATATGCCCATGAAAGAAGCGTGCGGAGTAGCGGCTATCGCTACACGGGAAAAGGCTGCGAGCTATCTGCGTCTCATCCTCAACGGCGTGCAACACCGGGGGCAGGAGGCTGCGGGCATCGCGTTCTTCGACGAGGAGAAAAAGAAGATAGAGCACATCAAGGGGCTTGGCCTTGTCGAGAGCGTCTTTTCAGGCATCGACCTTGAAACCATATGCGCATGCAACGGCATAGGGCACGTCTATTACACGATAAACCTCTCGACGCCGGGCAACGCGCAGCCGCACCTGATACGCACGACCGAAGGCGACCTTGCGATAGCCCACAACGGGATAATAACGAATTCCGCAAAACTGCGCGACGACCTCATGAGGCGCGGCCACGTCTACTCGGCGGCCGCGACCGAGGAGGAGAGCATGGCGTATCTCCTCGCAGAGGGCTTCAAGGAGTCGGGTTCGATAATCAAGGCGCTCAAACATCTCGCAAGGCAGGTGGAAGGCTCGTACGCGCTCGTCATGATGTTCGAGGACCGCGTGTTCGCGCTCCGCGACCCGCTCGGCCTGAAACCGCTCTGCATTGGCAAGATGCAAAACGGCGGCGGCTACGCGGTCGCAAGCGAGAGCACTGGCCTTGACATAATGGGCGCGGAACTGATTAGGGACGTTGCGCCCGGCGAGGCCGTGGAACTGACGGCGGACGGCTTCAAGTCGCACGTCATCGCGGACGAGAAGCACAAGGGCTACTGTTTCTTTGAGCACGTCTACTTCGCCCGCTCGGACTCGATAATGGATGGCAGGGAGGTTTACGAGAGCCGAAAACGGATAGGCTGGAGGCTTTCGAAGGAGCATCCCGTGGAGGCGGACGTGGTGGTGCCGGTGCCGGACAGCGGCAGGGCGCACGCCTACGGTTTTTCGCTTGGCTCCGGGATAAAGATCGAGGAAGGGCTGATGAAGAACCGCTACGTGACGCGGACGTTCATAATGCCCACGCAGAAGCTTCGCGAGACGAGCGTGCGGCTAAAGCTCAACCCCGTAAAGGGCGTCATAGCCGGAAAAAGGGTGGTGCTGGTAGACGACTCGATAATCCGCGGCACGACGATGCGAAAGATAGTCGCGATGGTGAGACAGGCGGGCGCGGCCGAGGTGCACGTCCGGATAGGCAGCCCGCCCGTATGCGCGCCCTGCTACCTCGGAATAGACATGACCGACCGCGAGCAGCTCATAGCGGGAAGCCGCAGCGTCGAGGAGATAAGGCTGGAGATAGGCGCGGACTCCCTTGGCTACATCAGCATTGGCGGTCTTGTCGAGGCGCTCGGTTTCGACGGCAAGGACCTCTGCCTTGGCTGCGTCACCGCGGAATATCCGGTGAACATTCCTGGCGAGAAGCACAGGCACCAGAAGAGCATCTATAATTTTTAGATGATTTTTACTACTTCTTTTTTTGCCGATTCTTGGATTTTAACATTCTTTATCATTGGTTTGATGCGATATGGCTCGATGCGGTATATGATAAATGAACAAACGTGAAAATGAAAATATGAAAAATGAGATTTTCAAGAGTGTTTGCCTGGCTAACGCCGTCTGGATGAGACGATTGCCGCCACAGCCACCGCGGCGAGAAGCGATAGAATCTCGAAACCGGGCGTTTTTTCCTTGGAGGTCACATCTTTGACCTCTGCAGTGTCATTTTCGTCTATTTCAAGAATCTCTTTCACAGGTACAACCTCGTTTTCTCCCTCGGGAGACGGGAAAATGACGGGCAGAACCATCTTGGAGCATCCTCCGGCCGTGTCGATGACCAGCCCGGAACTGAAGCCGCCTTCTGCAAGGTCCTTGAAGTTCACGATTAATATGGGGTCACCCTTTGACGAAGACATGGACGCAGACTGTATCTTCATGTTCCACGTCACCTCTACCATCGATTGGCTGGCGGATACGGTCTGGGGGTCGCCCACAGCTATGATTGTGTCGCCGCAGGTGAATTCACAGGATGCTTCCGTTTGAATGACGTGGACACCGTCTCCGCCGAACCTGATCGTGAGGTCGATGGTCTTGGACGAATCGAGTTCAGCTTTTCCCGAGAACGCCGGCTGATCCATGATGAATTCGAAATTAATGCCTAATGTGGTCGGCCCTATGCAGGATCCTGCAATATTGTAGCCGTAAGTCGATTCGCTTCCGGCGCTCTTGGCCGTGCTTAGGAATCCAGCACCGCCTTCTTCGTATTCGTGGAGATATAGGGTGTTGTTTTTGGTATCAAGTTGTTTTCCCTCTTTCGCCGCGACCCCGGGAGCGACTGCGATAATGGCCAGTAGCGCTACAGACAGGACCGAAACCAGCATCCGTGTTTTGTTTTTCATTTTATTCCTCCCAATTTTTTTTATCTTCACACAAGTTCGTGCGCAAATGTAGTATTTTTACCAGTATTTATAGTTTTACTGACATTTCATTTTGGCGAAATCTTACATCCGTCTCCTTTTTATGGCGATTAGGATGCCCGCCGTCGCCGTCAATAACAGCGTTCCAACAGTTCCAAAGCCCGGCGTCGCATCCGCCTCCTTTGCCGTCGCTCCGCCTCCGGATGCGGAATCCTTTACCGAAACGTCTTTTGTTATACTTGACGTCATGCCGCCGTCATCGGTCACGGTCAGCGTTATCGGGTAGGTGCCTGCCTTGGCGTAGGTGTGTTCAGCTGTGATTCCCTCGCCGGTCGCGCCGTCTCCGAAGTCCCATTCGTATGCCATGGGGCCTACGTCCGGGTCTTTTGAGGGCGAACCGTCTACCGATATTGCGAGCCTGTTGGCGGAATGGGTGAACGATGCGACAGGCGGCCTGTTGGATTCCAGCAGCGGAAGGACGATATTCGACGGATGGTCTTCCCCGACGGTTATGACCGTGAAAACAGCGAACTCCGAAACCTCGCCGCTCGGTTCGGTCGTTGTCTTGACCGTCAGATAAAGGTTTTCCTCTTGTTCCGGCCGCGGGTCCACCCTGTCCACGAGCGGCTTGAAGCTTATCACCGCCTCACCGTAGAAGTCGGGGGGCATTATCATCCCCGTATTGCCTGAGCCGGAACCTATCGTCGTGCCTTCGTATTCAAGTTCCACCTCCACGAAGATGTCCTGGACGATGGCAAACGGTATCTGCACCTCCGGCGCTGCGGCAGGACTGACCTTCCCTTCCGTAGATAGCCCGATCGTAACGACGATGTCTTTCGATCTGTCAAAGACGAGCGGTTTTGTCAATATGGGGTTCATCGGAAAGAGTATCTCCATTTTCCCAATGGGGTTCAGGTAGCCCGCCCCCCGCACGTTGTTGTAACTGTCGTTCTGGGCGGCATTCATGTAAGCGCCTTCGTAACCATCCCTGAAATGCAGGTAGATGACGTTGTCCTTCACGGACGGTTGGGGCGCGATTGGCTCTTCGCCCTCGGCAAGCGACAATACTGGCATGATAATTAATAGCACTGCAATAGATAACGCCATAACATGTATCTTCATGTTTTCATCTCTCCCGATTTTATCGATTCTTTTGGAACCGATAGTGAGTGGTTTTGAGAGTATAAATAAGTTTCCTGAATTTTCACCGGCCGGTCAAACAATCTTTTTTAAGAACCGTCACGTTTACGGGCATAAGGTGAAAGAGTTGAAGATAGACCCCTGGAGCAGTTCCCAGTATCAGGATTACGGAAAATTGCGCGACGAGTTCGGGATAGAGGAGTTCGCGGAGGACGACTGGTTCGGCCTTCCGCACCCGCACCGCCTGCTGCGCAGGGGCGTCATCTTCGGCCACCGGGATTTTGGCAGGGTGAAGAACGCGATACAAAAGCGCGAGCCGTGGGCGGTTCTCACCGGCCTTATGCCTTCGGGCAGGATGCACCTCGGTCACAAGATGGTGCTCGACGAGGTGATATACTACCAGCGCGAGTGCGGGGCACAGGTGAACATCGCCGTTGCCGACATAGAGGCGTATGCGACAAGGGACATGCCGCTGGAGCGGACGGACGAGCTTGCGGTGGGCGAATACCTCGTGAACTACATCGCCCTCGGCCTTTCGCCCGAACGGTGCCGCGTCTACTTCCAGTCGCGCGACTCCGACGTGAAGGATCTCGCGTGGAAACTGGGGCGAAAGGCGAACTGGAGCGAGATGAAGGCGATATACGGCTTTGGCGACTCCACGAACATGGCGCACGTCCACGCGCCGCTCATACAGGCGGGCGACATACTGCACCCCCAGCTTGAAAGATACGGCGGCCCCAAGCCGGTATTGGTTCCCGTCGGCGTGGACCAGGACCCGCACATGAGGCTCACGAGGGGCATAGCGCAGGCGTTTCGGCTCTTCAACGTCACAAAGACCCGCGACGGCAAGATAGGCGCGTTCGTCAAGACGGATGAGAGGGTTGGCGAACTTCTCGATGCCGCGGAAGGCGAGCTAAAGAAACTCGGTTTCATCGACATGAAGAGGATAGACGACTACAAGGCGCTGTACGTGAACTCGGCCTCGTCGTTTGACCTGCCCGCGATAGACGAGGCGCTTGCGAGAATCGAGCCGCGTTTTGGCGGCTACGGCTTCATACCGCCATCGTCCACCTACCACCGCTTCATGACCGCCCTCGACGGCGGCAAGATGAGCTCATCGCGCCCGGAGTCGGGGATATTTTTGACAGACGAGCCTGCCGAGGCCGCAAAGAAGGTGAAACGGGCGAAGACCGGGGGCGCGACGACGCTCGAAGAGCAGAGGAAGAACGGCGGCAACCCGCACGGCTGCTCCGTCTACGAGCTTTTCGCCTACCACCTGATAGAGGACGACGGCGAGCTTGCTGGGATATACGAAAGCTGCAGGGACGGCACGCGCATGTGCGGCGAGTGCAAGAAACTGGGCGGCGGACTGATAGAGAAATTCCTTGAGGACCTCGGAGAAAAGAGGGAAAAGGCGAGGGAAATGGTGGGGGAATTTATAGAGCAGAATGCGTGAAACAGAAGGCGCGAAGGAGAATTCCCATGCTCGCTTTCTTTAAATACCTTTAGACTGCCGGTCGAAACTATCGGGTGAATCTTTCAGTTGCCAGTCGAAATCAGGCGCCAAAAAACCGGTCACTCCCGCCGTCCAGACCTTGTGCAAATCCGTATCTTGCCGAAACACAATCAAACGAAAACAATCGAACGAAGCACAATCCGACCACCTAAACCCGCTTCCGGCGCCCCCGCCTTACGCCAACCCCGCCCCATTTGTCTCATCTTGCACAGTCGTTTGCGTGCCGACAAGCGTATATATAGAGAAAACAAAAGAAAACTATATATATCGTTCTTGAATTTACTTACGTAGCAATCGATATAAAGTCGATATAAAATCGAAGCAAAGAAATCAAAGAAATTGATGTAAAGAAAGAGAATCAAATTTAAAAAATGACGTGGAGTGAGAAAAATGGATGGGAAAAAGATTACCTCAAGCATTTTGATAGCGATGTTCATTCTGGCAGCCGTAGTGGTGCCGGTGAACCTGATGCCAAGCGCGGCAGCAGCAGCAGTCGGAATTCTAACTGTAACAGGGCAAAATAATCCTACCTCGGGCATTTACTGCAACGACCCGATTACGGTTCAGTTGGTTATACCGGATCACGTAGATACCCAAACGTGGAAGATTAATTGGACCAGAACCACACCTGCATATACCAAAACTATTCATACGTTCACTTTTACACCATTGAACAACGTTCAATCTATGACATTGTATATCCCGTATAACGTAAGCGGCACCTATAAAATATATGCTGAGAAAGTAGCAGGGACAAGAAGTGCCGAAGTTTCGGTTACGCTAAAGAGGAACCTGACAATCCACAATTTAGGCGGCTTTGACCCGACGAACGATACCGTCACATTCGGACCCAAAACATCCCCCACAGCCCAGACGGTTTATCTGAAAGGAACTGGTTTCAAGGAAAATGGGAAAGTATTGGGCACCACTGGTACCAATATTACATTCAAGGATGCCGGCTCAGTAACATTGCATACTACGGCAGATATCAATGCAACGGGAGTATTCGAAAAAGTTGTTACTATTGCGAATTTTTCAAGCGAAGGTGTTAAAGAAGTAATGATAAAAGACGGAACGGATACAACCGGAACAAAATTTAGTGGGGTTTATAAAGTAGATTCCACAGGACCTTCAATCACAGATGTCAAGTGGTGTTGGGATGGCGCGCAGACTAAAACATCTAGCCCTATTTATGCTAACAACAGCAAGTGGATAAATATCAGTGCGACTATAACCGACGGTGTGAGCGGCTGCGGTTTGAACTACACTAACGATGCCACCGCAAAAAATAAGATAAATGCCACATTGGTTATCCATAATAATAGCTATGATGGATGGTATATCGGAAGTCCGGTAAGCGTAACGCGCAATGCATCCGGTTCGGAAACCATCTGGTATTGGAACTTTACCAATCCCGCAACCAGTTTTAGCAAGGAAGCCCGGTATTATATCAATATCTCTGCTAAAGATTTATTACTCAATACGAAATGGTCAAACACTTCAGCTTGGGCAATCACGATAGACAACAAAGACCCTGCACTGGACAGCGGCGGCATAACGACCGACGATGCGAACAACATTTACTTGTCGAACAAGATTCTATATGTGAACGCCAACCAGCCAATCAACATATCTGCGAATATGACTGAAACTTGGCTGAACTCAATAAAGGTTTACATAAACACGACTGCCGAGGTAAACAAGGATATAATCACAAGTTGGGTTAACACTACTAACAACACTCTTCCACTGGTTGGTGCGAGGTCCCCAAGTAAGTGGTATAGTCTATATTCTTCTTTCCTCTCAAAGGGAATAAAGGATGCGAATTACTACGTCGAGTTAAGGGCTGAAGACCTTGCGAGCAACATAACTTGGATGAACTACACGGACGGTTCGACTATAAGCTACCTGTATCCCGATTCGCTTACGCCGGTTACGCCATCAGCCAGTTGGACTGCCACAATAAGCGGCGGAACGATTACGAGCGAAACTCAGACCGTCACCTATACTCAAACGGGTATCACCGATGCAGGTTCCGCTCTCGATGAATCTAAGATACAGGTAAAGCTTGGCGATTTCGTGATAAATGAAACTACCGGTGGGGCTACAGTCACTAATGGATTCACTCCGACTTACAAATATGATGATATGACCTTCGATGTCGGAGTTTACGCAGTTGACAAAGTCAACAACTCGATTTACACGAAACGCACCACGCTTACGGTGAACTGCAACAACCCCACCGGAGTCACTATAGCGGACATAACGTCTCCTGCGGTAGGGGACACGGTATCGCGCACCGAAGGCACGCTTGCGCTTCGCGGCAAGACGCTCGGAGACACGCCGCTTACCTTTACGTACTACCTGTTCAATGAAACCGATTATGATCCTGCTTTGACTATAGATGATAACATAGGGGCCGGAACATATTGGGATTTGGGCGGATACACAGGTTGGATACAAAAAACGTCTCAGGACACGACCCACACCTTTGATTTGCCAGACCTTGTCTCGGGAACTATATATCTGGCGGTTTTGGAGGTTATGGATAATGACAGATACGCTCTATATGATCTGACGACATTCTCCACGCTCGGCGTTCCTGCGCGTGTTGCTAGCCTTACCGCAACCACTGTTTCTAACGGCATAAAGCTGGATTGGACTGCACCAAGCGGCACGGTCACTGGTTATAAGGTCTACCGCAACGGTGCCGAGATAACGACTTCAACCACAAGGCCGACTGCGACGACCTACACCGATACCACGGCAGTTTCAGGCACAACCTACACCTATACGGTCGCGGCATACAATACCGTTGGAACCGGCACGCAGTCGGCTCCTGTATCGACATCCTGGACGACCACTGCCGACACCACTGCACCTGCTGCGATAACCACACTCGCAGTAGTATCGGGCGGCGTCACCACGAATTCCGCGCAGTTGCAGTGGACGGCACCCGGAGATGACGGTGCCACCGGAACAGTGTCCGGCTACACCGTGAAATATTCGACCTCCACTATAACCGCCGCCAACTGGGCTTCCGCGACAACGGCGACCGTCACCTACGACCCCACAACTCTCGTTGCGGCAGGAACGCTGCAGAAAGCGACCGTCACCGGTCTTAACGCGGAAACCAAGTATTACTTTGCGGTAAAAGCAAAGGATGAGGTTCCAAACGAGGGCAACATGTCCAACGTCGTCAATGCGACGACCGGCGCCGATTCGACAGCGCCAGCCGGAACCTTCACCGTAACGTCGAGCACCCACGTCGCGAACACGCCGACGTCGAACAACGACCCCGTGTTCAGCTGGACCGGCGTAACCGATGCCGAGAGC
>PGXE01000047.1 GCA_002838935.1 Thermoplasmata archaeon HGW-Thermoplasmata-1
GACTCAAATTACCCCACTTTTAAAATTACCCAACCCGACTCACGGATGTGGCGTGCTGACCAAATTATCCAAAGCACGACACGTATCCGGGAGTCAAAAATTCTCGAAATACCCTGCCACATCGCACTAATTCCATTTAACCCCAAACATCCCGATACTATTAAATACGAGACTCGTCAAAATCTTTTGCGGTGTCAAACCATGATGTCGCAGATACCTATAGATTTGGGAAGGCTTGCAAAAGAACTCGCCGACGCAGAGATTGCGAGGGTCGGCATGATAGCCGAGCTCGATGCCGTCAACCTTTACGAGCAGATGGCTGCCGCCGCAAAAGACCCGATTTTAAAGAAGATGCTCTCCGATATAGCAAAAGAGGAAAAAACCCACCTCGGCGAGTTCGAGGCACTGCTGCTCCGGCTTGACGACGAACAGGAGGACGAATTGAGGGCAGGACAAAAAGAGGTCGAGGAGATGCTTGAATAATTCCTTCGTTTTTGTGTCCATGCTCTTTTCATTTTTTGCCATGCCCGATTTGGTGTTGCGCCCGATTTGGTGTTGCGCCCGATTTGGTGTTACGCCCGATTTGGCTTAATCGGAGTTCCCGATTGAAATGAACTCGCCGAGCCGTCCGGATACGTTTTTGTCGTCTATCAGTTTTTCAAGTTCCCCGAATGAGGCAAACGGCCTTGCGGCGGCTATCGCCTGCGCCCGCCTCTTCCCTATGCCGGGCAACACTTCAAGCGCCCGGACGGTTGCACCATTTATCGGGAAGGGATATTCCACACCCGTGACGCTTCTGAATCCATAATCCGTTATCTTTACGTCGACAAAACGTTCGAGCCCGGCCTCATAAGGTATGCCGACAAGAAGGGGATAGCTTCCCACCTGCCGCCCGAAACTTGCGCCGCCGTCGAACTTCTCGAGGTAAACGTCGCGCAACACCGTCCCTTCCGGAACGAGCCGCTTTAGCATCGGCCGGTTTATCTCGTCGTTTATTCTGCGTTTTAGCTTGAGGAACTCGCCGTGGTATTTCTTGCCGGTCCATCCTTCTTTTTCGTTCCCGCCCGTTATAAGCACCTGGCGCACGTTGATGCGGCGAAGCGTAAGCCCCCCGTCGTATATCTGGCGCAGGAAATCGAAATTGAGTTTGTATGTTCTTTTCGTTTCGCCCTTCAATCCATGAAGCAGGTTGATTCCGGGCAAGAGGTGAGGCATGCCATTCCCGCCGCGTATGTTGCCAACCTCGTTCAACAGCTTTATGGCCGACATCGCCTGCTCCGCCGTTGCGTTCAGGTTGTTCGCCTCCTTAACATCCGGATCCGCCGATTCGAGGCCGAATGCGGCTACGTTTCCGGGTGTGCAGTATTCAACTATGTGTTCCGCGACCTTTCGCGATTCTTTGGGATGCTCTGCGATGATTGCGGGGGTGGCGTTGTCTATGTGGAGGACTTTGAGTCCGGGTGCGGCAGTCCTTATTCCGCAGAGAAGCTCCTTTACGGCCGCGGGATTGGGGCGCGGCGTCTCGGTCATGCCTACGCCGCTTGCCATGTAACTAAAGAAGCAGGATTGCGCGCCAAGGCGGAAGTTCACGACCCCCTGCCCCGAAAGCTCGCGGACCTCGGATATTATATCTTCGGTTTCCCGCGTTACCGGCCTGCCGAAATGCGGTTCCATGCAAAACGAGCAGCCGCCGTTTAGGTACCTGACGCATCCGCGATATGTTTCAATCTCGCATATCAGGGGATTCGGGTGGTCTGGATGTTCCCTTGCGATGAACGCGCCTTTAAGCGCCCAGCGGTTCCACTCGGCAGTAGTCCGAAGCCGGTCGGAAAAACTGCCTTTTGTCAGGTAATCGTAGACTGCGGCATCCGCATCGCAGGAGCAGAAATGGCTTATGAAAGACGAAAGGCCAAGCAGCGAACGGGCTTCCCTGCCGCCGCCCTCGCCAAAGCCGTACACCGCGCTGCCGCCGGCAAGAATCACGGTTCCGGGGAATGAAGATGCCACAACCTGAGTTTCGTTGTAGGATATCGGCGTTCCGCGAAGGTATTTTCCGGGAACGAGCGCCCCCGCTATTATGACAAGAAGGTCGCCTGCAGGCGTCTTTTTCTCCTTTCGCCAGGCATCCACGGTAAGGTATCTTACCTCAGCCCCCGCGTCTGCCGCCGCTCCCGCGATATAGCGGACGTAATGCGATAGATATGGCGGAACGCCGAGCGCCGCCGGCTCGTCAACGTAACCGTCTAGTATGGTTACAATCATATTCACGTAATCGCGCTTCCGACTAATTAGTCTGTTCCTGCATTAACCCCGGTCAGGCGGCGCACCGGCAAACAACTACGGGCCTGCGCCTTGGGGCACTACTTGCCGTTTTCGCCGATACGGTTTATCACGCCCGCTTCCTCTTTTCTTGGAAGCGCGTTCTTTGGAACCTTGACCGGATGACCGAATGCGATGGCCGCGACCACGTGCTGCCCGCGCGGAACGCCGATTTTCCTGTAGAATCCGCGACCGTATTCCAAGAATCTCGCATAACCTATCCAGCAGCTTCCAAGCCCCATCGCGTGCGCCGCAAGCATCATGTTCTCTGCGCAGCAGGCACAGGAAACGTCGTTGAACATGCCTTTTGTGGAGGTTACGAATATAAGCAGCGGCGCATCGAAGAATACCAGATCCTTATCGGAATTCGCGACCTTTGAGAGATGATTATTATATATCGGATTCCGCAGGGAAGGTGAAAAAAGCCCCAATACCGGTTTTGCGCAAAGAATTTTGCGTATCGTCCTTTTGACCCCGCCTGAAAGGGACGCTATCGCGTCGCGATCGGTTATTACTATAAATCTCCAGGGCTGCAGGTTTTTTGCGGACGGTGCGTACCTTCCGGCCTCGATTATGCCCGCAATCTGCTCTTGCGATACGCTTTCTTCGGTATACGCCCTTATGCTACGCCGTCCTTTTATCAGTTCGAGCGCGGCCTCGTAATTTTTCATCCGAATCCACCAAACCCAAAACGTCCGAAAATCGCCAAACTCCGCAAGCCTGATAAAATGCCTATATGAGCTTCTCTTTGCTCGGCTTCTCCACAGGCACATACCATGCCACTATCGCGGCAAGAACGGTTGCGACGCTGTTGAACACGCCCATTATCAACCCCATCTCTCCGCCCCAGAGAAAACCGTTCAACGCAAGCAGCGCAGAGCCGAATGCATAAAATACGACAAATCTTCGCTCCACGCCTTTTCTCTTTCGCACGTAATTTCCGTAAACCTGGAACACCCATGCGGCGACTATCAGACCAAGCCCGACTAGCACCAGCGCGATATTCTCGTTGCCTATTATCTGTGTCACGTCCCCTGCTGCCATAACGACCCTCTTTTATAACTACATACGCTCTGCCGCTTATGAATTTAACGCAGGTTTTTTGGGGCTCCGGTTAAGCGGAAGCATATCGATTTCGGCATTCACCGAATCCTGGATTTCAGATGGCTTTAAGTAATATGCAGGATTTACCTCTTTCAATGGTCCGATTCAATGAGGATATAGTGTTAAACGGCACCTCTGCCGAGTCGATGCGCGCAAGGACGGATACGCTTGCAATGATGCGTGCGGCGCTCGATGCGGTAGACCCTTTTTCTGCGGTTTCGTCCGCCCTCGGTTTCGAGAATCTCTCGCTACGCGTGATGGACAGGGAGTTTCCGGTCGCGCCTTACGCGCGTTTTTACCTCATATCTTTTGGCAAAGCCGCCGAAGCGATGACGCGTGCCGCCTGCGGCATAATGGATTTCGAGGACGGGATCTGCATAACGAACGCGCCCTCGTCGCAGTGGATAGGGGAAATAAGAGTCGTAAAGGCCTCTCATCCGTTGCCGGACGAATCGGGCACCGCCGCCGCGAAGGAGGCCGGGGATATAGTAAAAAAGTGCGATGAGCACGACGTTCTTATGGTCCTGGTGTCCGGCGGCGGATCGTCGCTGCTCTCCCTACCGGTTGTGCCGTTGCTCGATATGAGGAAAACTACTGAACTGCTTTTGAGGTCCGGCTGCGACATAAAGGAACTCAATGCCGTGAGAAAGCACCTTTCGCAGATAAACGGCGGAAGGCTTGCGGCCGCCTGCAAGGGGTTGGTGGTGTCCCTCATACTCTCCGATATCGTGGGCGACCCGCTCGACATGATCGCCTCCGGGCCGACGGTTCCCGATACGACGACGTTTTTAGACGCAAAGGGTATCCTGATGAAATATGATCTCTGGGAAAAGGTGCCCATATCTGTAAAAGAGCAGATATCGGGCGGCATTTCTGGAACCGTCCCGGAGTCCCCGAAAGAGGGCGACGCGTGCTTTGAGAAAGTCCATAGTTTTATAGTCGCAAACAACGCGATGGCCTGCCGCGCCGCATGCGATGCTGCGAAAAAACGGGGTTACGCGTGTGACATCATATCTTCTGGACTGACAGGCGACGCCCGCCATGCCGCCCTGACGCTCCTTCGCTACGCTGAAAACGAAAGCGGCAAGCAGGAACCGGAAGAAGGCCGGCTTCCTTTGGCATTCGTATCTGGCGGAGAGACTACCGTGAAGGTCACCGGACACGGAAAAGGCGGGCGTAACCAGGAACTCGTTCTTGGGGCTGTGAAGGAACTTTCCGGCAGGCGTTACCTGCTCGCATCTTTTGGAACGGACGGTATAGACGGGCCTACTGATGCGGCTGGCGCGATGGCGGACGGGGATACGCTTTCGAGGGCGCAAGAAGCCAGGCTTGACGCGGACGCGCATCTTTCGGATAACGACGCATACGGCTTTTTTGAGGCGCTCGACGAACTGATATTTACAGGACCTACGGGCACGAACGTCATGGATATCCAGATACTGCTCGAATATTAGGCTCCAAGCTTGTGTAGCACCGCGGTATGTCGTTATGCGACAGAAAAATGGATGCCCGTCAATTTATTGATGGGAGGATGTCACTTCAGAACGGGAACCATCCTTGCGTATACGCCAGCACGACGTATCCCACGAGTAGTATCAGGGGGATTATTATCGCTTTTAAAAGAACCTTGAATATCTTGAACATTACTATGAATACTATTATTGCCACGACAAGCGCGCCGCTCGCTCCCAGGATTTCGCCAATCATGATACGTGATTTGAAGAAACTGGTATAAAAAATAGCCGGTGCCTTCGCCCTGCGTGGCCGCGAAAAGGAAGAAATACACCCCCGCATCCTACATTGCGTCTAGCAGGTCGCCCGTCTCTTGGGTGCGGCGGAATATAGTTCGGAACGGATGCGCGGGATTAGCGCCATCGTAACCGCCTGCTCCGTAAGCGCGATCCTGTCCATCAACCCTTTTGAAAGGTATCCTATGGCCCCTCCTCTGCTGCCTATTCGATTCTCCTGCGAAATGTCGGACATCGCCTCGCCGACGGTCCTGCCGTCGTTCACCTGCCTCAACACCTCGGGCGGATAGCAAAAACCCGGCCCTATTCCCCATGTCGCGTGTCCGGTTTTGTCTATGACGCAACAATACTGGACGTCGATATGTTCATTCATGTGCGGCTCGAATATTATGCCTGCCTCGATGCCCACGCCATAATCCGAACCCCTCGCCCCGATTGCCGCAAGAGCCCGATTGCGCGCGCCGTGCGCGACGTCGGCCTCAAGAGGCTGTTCGGGCACGCCGCTTTGCACGGATACGCCAAAAACCGAGACGTCGGCTGTGGGAAATGCCTTTTTGAAAACTGCCCCTGCAGCATTGACCTTTACCGGATTCTCCGACCCGACCGCGACCTCTATCGGCCTCATGCGCTTTCCCGCGGCGTCTATCTCGCCGGCAACGACCCGCGTCGAACTTATAGGCATGCCGTCCTCGGCCATCGAGAAGGGGATGCGGATTATCGATAACGGCTCAAGTCCTGCGCCGGCGCGGGCATCGTTTAACAATTCCGCGTTTACGGCGGTTTCGGGTGAAACCACGATTGCATCGAAATCGCCTTGCGCCGCGGGCCCGAACGGGTCGCTGATTTCGACTATATCTGCCCTGTCGATTAACCCCTCCCCGGCAAGATACATCCTAAGGCGCTCGATGCGGCAGTGCAGGCACGAAACTTTCCTGTCCCGGCTGTGCGATGCCATCGCCTCGCCCGATACGCCGATTGCCACATAGCCGTCATGCCCGGCAACATCGAATGCTTTTTTGAAAAGGGCTTTGTGGCCAACGTGCAATACGTCGAAGGTTCCGCCAACGCACACTTTCATACGGAACGTAATCTCTTACGGGGGTTTTATAATATATGCCGCAAGCAGATGGCGGGGCTCCAAAAAAACGCATACGTCTTTTTGCGCATCAGGTGATTGAAGTTAGGAGTGCCAAAACACCGACGCGCAATTCATGCGGAACTCATACGCCGTATTCATCTATCATCTTCACGTAAAATTCGGCTTCCTGCGTCTTCGAGAATATCTCTATCTCCTCGGAGGGCAGCTTCCCGAAAAGGTCGTCGAGTATCTTCAAGAGCCGCCGTAGGTTCTGCTCGCGCTCGCGGCAGGTGCGCAACTTTTCGCCAAGGCCGCCGCCGGCGTTCTCCGATTGTGCAGATGCCCCGAAAACAGGAATTGAGCCTGTTTCTGGCTTGGGTTGCCCGGCCATCCCATCCCCCGCGTTTTCGACCTCGTCAAACCTCAGCGGCGCGGCCGGTTCATCCATACCGCTTGCGACCTCTTCGAATTCAAGGGGCTTTCTCATCTGCGCGAAAGGTGCGCTCGCCTCTCCTTTGGCCACTGCATCGAAGTGCGGCATGCCGGCGGTATCGACCTTGTCCATTAGGGGTTTGAACAGGGCTGCATCCGCATCACCCTTCACTTCGGAGGATTGACGGTTTTGGGTTTTAAACTGCGCGTCCTTTACGGCAAAGGTTATGATTACGCCTTGCTTTTCTTGGAGGGAAATCTTTTCGGTGGGCATGCTGTTCACCAACGGGCCATCGAACACCGGCCCAAGTTTGATAGTAATAATATAATTGCGATTGTAATATATAGTTATTGCCAAAAGCCGCCCGAACGGATTATTCCCGAAACGGAGGGCGGCCGAACATGCCGTAAAACCGGTTTTTAAGACCGTCCTGCCAATCGGTTTTGCGATTTAAGCGGATAGCTTTACTGCAAGCTGTCTTGGGTGCAACCGGTCTAAATTTTTAGGCATCAAAACTTAAATAAGGTTCAAGCTCTCCGGAAATTAGGGAGAATACTTTATTTCCGCGGAGGCGGTCAAACGGCACTTGGGAACAGAATGACCGGCATCTTTGCCTTCATCCACTCCGGCATCGGGCAGCTATTTCCTGCAAGACGCAATGCCGAACTGATCCGCCTGCTAAAAAGGCATATTTCCGAAAAGGGAAACGTGTTAAAATCAGATGAGGTTGAAGTCGACGAGCGGATACGGAGTTATCTCGTGCATATCGGCATCAGGGACATAAGCGCACTTCGCAGAGTTTATCTGGAGCGCATTTTGAAAGACGGCGACATATGCTGGCTCGCCATGCCCTTAATCGGGGACGATGAATTCGAGAAGCTGAAACTGCACCAGCCGCAACTCGAAACCTGCCTGTGCAAGCCGGATCTACGCGAATTGTCATCTGAAGGAATACTCGCAGAACTCGAAGCGTTTTTGACGCAGTTCCCGACTATAAAAAATCCCCCCGCCCTCGCAAAAGGAATAGTTGAAGAAGCAAGATACTGGGGAGACGTGGTGAAACCGGGGCGTTTCCTAAGAAAACCCTCGGTCGCATAAGGGACATCGGATATGGGTATTACGGGAAAATGATTTTATGCAAAAGATGCTTGTTACAGCAATGTTTTTACATCCCTAAAACAAATCGCTCATTGGGACGAGAATATGAACGTAAGGAAAGCCTCCGTCGCAGGCAGGTTCTACTCGGGCAACAGGGAAAGACTGACCAGAGAGATAGAGGGTTGCTTTTTGCACAGGCTTGGCCCTGGCTTCCTGCCGCAAAAACAGGTGGGCGAAAAAGACGGTTTCACGACCATCGGCGTTGTGGCTCCGCATGCAGGATACCTGTATTCCGGGCATATTGCCGCCCATTCATATGCGAGAATGGTGAAAAACGGGTTTCCGGATTGCATCGTGATAATAGGGCCAAACCACACCGGCTACGGCGCAGGGATATCCTGCCTTTCGCAAGGAGTGTGGGAAACGCCGCTTGGCAAAATCGAGGTTGACAGCGAGATAGGTACAGCCCTTTGCGGCGATGTGGCTGCCGACGACGAACTGGGACACGCATACGAGCATTCCATCGAGGTGCAGCTTCCCTTCATTCAATATCTTGCGGCGCGTTTCGGCTCGGCCTTCACATTCGTGCCGATATGCATGGGACTGCAGGACTACGAGGATGCGAGAAAGGTGGGCACGGCGATAGCGGGCATAATACGAAAAGAGAAGCGCAAGATAGCGGTCGTTGCATCAAGCGACCTGAACCACGTCGGGCCTAATTACATGGCACCTGCGCCGCACGGTACGGAGGTCGGCGACTGGATCAGGGAACAGGATATAAAGGCTGTCGAAAGGATACTCGCACTCGACGCCAAAGGGCTTGCCGATACCGTTTACCGCGAGAAACTGTCGGTATGCGGCTACGGGCCGATAGCTGCAATGCTCGTGGCCATGAATGGGGTTGGCGCCAAAAAAGCGGAATTGCTTAAATACTCGACGAGCCTCGACATCCAGCCTTCGGATTCCGCGGTCGGTTACGCTTCGATAGCGGTCGAATGAGGCCGGAATAATGGGATTACATCTTTGAGATGTTTTCCACAACGCCTGCCATGCGCTGCAGCGGCACCACGAGCAGGACTCGCCCGTATTCGCCGAGAAGCTCCTTTGCGCTGTTGGCGATGAACTCCTCCCTTGTCTTTTCGACCTTGCCAAAACCCTTTATCGAAGTGAACGCCCCGTCCCACTCTTTTATGAAAATCTCGGGCGTGGGAGCCTCGAATTTTTTCTTTGAAAGCTTGCGCAACCTTTTCGAAGAGCGAAACAGCTGCAGGGTGGAGACGCTCTTTATGAAAACCTCGGAGTATATCTTGTCGTCCATGTCGACTGGCACTATCCTCGTGTCAAACTCCTTGCAAAGCCGGAAAAGTTCCATCAGGTCGGGCGGCGGCACCGCGACCTCGCCGTAATCTGCTAGTTTTATCAGCAGATCCTCTTCGTAAGGGGATACCGCGAAGTCCTTTTTTTCTTCCCTGCTTATCTTGTCGAGGGTTTCGAGGTCCTCTGGCGGAACGGCCACGGCAACGCAGGATGGACGGACCTGGTTGAACGCCTTCGTGACGTACTTCTTCTCATCCGCAAGCCCGTGGATGACTCCAAGGACGTATAGCTTTCCCTCACCCATATTCAGGGTCTTGAATCTTTCGTCGAACATGCAATTCACCGATGCGTAGCCGAGATTTTTTCCAATGCATTCTCTAATTAAAAGTGTAACTATTCCTCCAGTATCTCCGAAAGAAAATTGTAATCAACCGCATTCCTTATAACCAAGTTAATCACAGCACTTTCATTTTTTCTGCACATTCCCCACAAATAGAAGG
>PGXE01000048.1 GCA_002838935.1 Thermoplasmata archaeon HGW-Thermoplasmata-1
CCTTCTATTTGTGGGGAATGTGCAGAAAAAATGAAAGTGCTGTGATTAACTTGGTTATAAGGAATGCGGTTGATTACAATTTTCTTTCGGAGATACTGAGTTGTAAGATATAAAAAAGTATGCGGAATCAAAGGATTACTCCTTCTTTTCCTTCAGTGCCGCGTGCGCAGCCGCGAGCCTTGCGATGGGCACACGGTAGGGCGAGCAACTCACGTAGTCAAGCCCGACCTTGTGGCAGAACGCTACCGAGGAGGGTTCCCCGCCGTGCTCGCCGCATATGCCGCACTTGAGGCCGCCCCGTACAGACCTGCCCTTCTTTACCGCCATCTCTACAAGTTGCCCGACGCCGGTCTGGTCGAGGACTGCGAACGGATCGTTGTCGAGGATACCTTTGTCCTGATAGTCGGGCATGAACTTCCCGACGTCATCTCTTGAGAATCCAAGCGTCATCTGGGTAAGGTCGTTTGTACCGAAGCTGAAGAACTCTGCGACGCCTGCAATCTGGTCTGCCGTCAGGGCCGCACGCGGAACCTCGATCATCGTTCCGACGAGGTATTTCACTTCGGGAGCGATTTTCTTTGCCACGGAATCGATTATCGCCTTCTGGTTTTCGAGCTCCTTCACGTTGCCGATAAGCGGAACCATTATCTCGGGCACCACTTCCGCGCCGGTTTCGCACATGACCTCTTTTGCGGCCTCGAATATGGCAGTTGCCTGCATCGCGGTTATCTCCGGGTAGGTTATGCCAAGGCGGCATCCGCGGTGGCCGAGCATCGGATTGACCTCCGCGAGGCTTTTTATCTTTTGGCGCAGCTCGTCAAGCGGTATGCCGAGTATGCCCGCTATCCTCTTTTGCTCCGCCTCTTCGTGGGGCAGGAATTCGTGTAGCGGCGGGTCCAGCAGCCTTATCGTGACCGGCTTGCCGCCCATCGTCTCGAAGAGCCCCTTGAAGTCTGACTTCTGGTATGGCAAAAGCTTTGCGAGCGCCGCCTTGCGCCCGGCTACGTCCTTTGCGAGTATCATTTCGCGCATCGCGGTTATGCGGTCGCCCTCGAAGAACATGTGCTCCGTCCTGCAGAGGCCTATGCCTTCCGCCCCGAATCCGACTGCGACTTTCGCGTCCCTCGGTATGTCGGCGTTCGTCCTTATCTTAAGGGTCCTAAACTCGTCCGCCCACTCCATGATCTTCTGGAAGTCGCCGGAAATCTCGGGGTCGACGACCGGCATCTGGCCTGCGTAAACCTTGCCCGTGCTGCCGTCGAGGGTTATGTAGTCTCCCGCGCCAAAGACATGCGTGCCTATTACGAGCGTTTCGGCATCTTCGTGTATCTTCGCATCGCCGCAGCCGGCTACGCAGCATTTTCCCATGCCGCGCGCAACGACCGCCGCGTGGGAGGTCATGCCGCCGCGGGAGGTCAGGATGCCCTGCGCCGCATTCATTCCGATGAGATCTTCCGGAGAGGTCTCGGTCCTTGCGAGTATGACCTTCTTGCCGCTTCTCGCAAGCTCATCCGCCCTGTGCGCGTCAAAGCAGAGCATGCCGACCGCTGCGCCGGGGGATGCCGGCAGCCCCTTTGTTATGGACTCGGCCTTCTGCTTTGCGACCGGATCGAGCTGTTTGTGCAGGAGTTGGTCGAGCTGGTTTGGATCTACCCGAAGGAGGGCCTTCTTTTTATCGATGAGCCCTTCCCCGACCATGTCGACCGCAATTCTCAGGGCTGCCGCAGCGGTCCTCTTGCCGTTTCTCGTCTGCAGGAAATAGAGGGTGCCTTCCTGTATCGTGAACTCCATGTCCTGCATGTCCGTGTAGTGTTGCTCGAGCCTATCCTTTATGCCGATAAGCTCCCTGTATATCTCGGGGTTCTGCGCCTCAAGCGCGGAGATAGTGAGCGGCGTCCTTATACCTGCGACGACATCTTCTCCCTGCGCGTTCATCAGGTATTCGCCGTAGAATATGTTCTCGCCGGTGGACGGGTTACGCGAGAAGCAGACGCCTGTGCCGGAGGTCTCGCCCATATTTCCAAAGACCATGGACTGGATGTTTACAGCCGTGCCGACAAGCCCGGTGATGCTGTTAAGCTTCCGATAGAGTATCGCACGGTCGTTGTTCCATGATTCGAATACCGCGTTTATCGCAAGGCCTAGCTGCTCTTTGGGGTCGGACGGGAACTCCGTTCCGGTTTCCGCAACTACAACTTTCTTGTATTGGGCAACCACTTCTTTGAGGTCTTCGGCTGTCAACTGGGTGTCGTACTCGACGCCGCGGGTGTGTTTTACACCTTCGAGAACGTGCTCGAACTTGTGTCCCTTGAGCCCCATCACGACGTTGCCGAACATCTGGATGAACCTGCGGTAAGCATCCCACACGAACCTTTCGTTGCCGGTTTTCCTTGCGAGGCCTGCGACTGCCGCGTCGTTGAGCCCGAGGTTGAGGATGGTGTCCATCATGCCCGGCATCGAGGCTGCGGCGCCGCTTCGAACCGAGACGAGCAGGGGAGTCTCGTTGTCGCCAAACGTAAGTCCCATCTTCTTTTCGAGAAGGGCAAGCTTGCTTTCGACCTGCTCCCAAAGCCCTTCGGGGTTCTTCTTGCCAAGCGCATAGTATTCGGCGCACGCTTCGGTGGTTATTGTAAAACCGAACGGCACGGGTATGCCAAGAGTGGTCATCTCGGCAAGGTTCGCACCTTTTCCGCCGAGCAGCATCTTCATCGACGCATTGCCTTCGCTAAAATCGTACACATACTTCTTCTGCATTCTGTTCAACGCTCCGAATAGTATAAAATCGTATTTTCCTTGTTTTTAGTTCCTCGCGTTACCTTTCTTGCGTTTCCTCGCAAGCAATCCTACGAGCGCGAGTACCGGTATCGCTGCCAGCACGCCGAATCCGGGGGTCCGAAGCGGAGCAGGGGCCGCAGGGTCTGCCGGCGCCTTCTCGCCATCCATCTGCCCAACCGTGCCGGAGTAAGATTCGTCGATTACAAAAGTGTAAACATCGTCGTCCTCAAGCCAGCCCTCGAAGCTTTTTCCGCCAGTGAAATTCACGAATATCCTTGCCTTGAACTGGACTTCCAGTTCCCCTGTCCTCCACCCTTTCTGGATGGTCTCGGTTTCGTAGAGGTTGTTTTTCTGCACCAGGTAGACCGGACTTCCGTCGATGTAGGCTGCTGGCTGTACCGAATACGAGAAAACGACCGCGGGCGTGATGCCGGTGGAATGGGCTTCCTTTATAAGATCGCCGTTCACGAGGAATGAAACGACCTCCCTTGCCCGGTCTATTACGACCACGTTGTCGTCGTCCGCTTCGAGATACGGCAGGGTGACGACGTTGCTGCCCCTCCTGAATGTATCGCTCACCACGGATTCAAGGCCGCTCTTATCGGTTGCCGTCAGATTGTAAGAATAGGTGCCCTTCGCCGCATCTGTCATATTATACCAATACAGATTGCCGTCGCGCAACAAATCGGGCCGGATTTTCGTCCCGTCCGGCCTTGTTATCTCGAGTTTGACCTCAGGGGTGCCCGTGTTGTCCGTAACGTGGGCCACGATGCTTACCATGCCGCCTTCCTGGATGGCGGGTATAACGACTACCTGCACATCAGGGGCCGCGTTGTCGTGGAACGGCGGGTTTGCCGATATTATGAGTATTGCGAGTATGGTGAAAACGTAGAGGAACGCCGTGCCGATCCAGCCCTTCCTGCCGAAATCGGACAGGTTTATCTTCGCTGCCCTGAATATGAACGGCAGGAAACCGAAGCCGAAAAGGGTGATGAGGAACGTAAGCCACCACGCGGTCGTCGGCGTGGTGCTGCCAAGCAGCCCGATCCATACGAAATGGCCTGCTATGCCCATTACGAGCGCGACTCCAAAAGCGATAAAACCGGTATACGCCGCACGCTTTTCCTTGCGCATGAACTCCCCCTCGTCGAATTCCGGGAGTTCGAAAACCTTTTCTTCCTTTTCATCGCCTGGGCTCATAAATATCAGGGTTGCATAGAATTGATGCTTAAAAGGGTTGCGCACGTGCGGGTGTGACTGTCAATTAGGGGCAGGATGTAAAGAATCGAGAAGGGCATTGACACAAAAACGGATTACGAAATCACGGCAAATTGGATGAACCTTCTCAGACTCGTGTATGGCCAAAATACACAAGTAATAGTCACATTCAATGCCGCCGGCGCAAGCCGACGGCTATGCAAAATACGCATATGACTGCCGCCACCTCGAATCCGGGGATGTCGAATATGCCTCCGCCGCCCTCTGCCGGGATGCTTGCCGAAACTTCGTTGGACCTCCCGCCCTCGCCGACCGAGTTCATCGCGGCTACCTGATAGTAGTAGGTATTGCCGCCCTCCACGTCATCGTCGACGTAGCTCGTTTCCGAAGTCTGGGCAATCTTCTGCTTCTGCGTGTTTTGCTCTGATGAACGATATACGTTGTAGCCTGTTATCGGCGAACCGTTGTCTGCGGGGGCCATCCAGCTAAGACGCACCTTGCCGCCGTAAACGCTCACTCCGAGGTCGCCTATAACGGAAGGCGGGGTATTCTGCCCCTCTGCGTAAACGGTCAGCGAGCGCGAGGAGGACGCCTTTGCGCCGCCGTTGTCTGTCACGGTCAGCTTTACGGTGTAGGTGCCAGCCTTGGAATAGGTGTGTTTCGGGTTTTGGACGGTTTCCGTGTAGCCGTCCCCGAAGTCCCAGTTCCACGCGACGACGGTGCCGTCGGTGTCTATCGAAGTGTCCGTGAACGATACCCCGTCGCCTGCGACAATGGACGACGGTAAGAAGACGAACGACGCGAGCGGCGCGCTGTTATCGACCTGATACTCGACACCGGGATTGAGGATTGCATGCCCGTCTTTTGTCCCGATTCTATATGATGCGACTGCGGCTGGCACGTCTGCGCCCGGATTCAACAGCATGTAATGTGAGACGGCAACGCAGTTCATTGCGTTTATGAGTCCGTGTCCGGATGCATAGCCGGATTCTTCATAAGCCCCCCAATTCTGGTCTGCCGTAAGTGCTATAATGTCCATTACATCCTGTGGGGTGAGGTCCGGATTCACCTCGAACATGAGCGCGACGACGCCTGAAACGTGAGGGCAGGCCATTGACGTGCCGGAAGCAGAAACGTAGCCGTCACCCACGAATGGAGCGGCTTCGGGAAATGAAGTAGGTGATATACCACTAGTGGCTGCACAGGAATCGATGTCGCTGCCGGGGGCGGTAATATCTGGCCACGTGTCGGGGTTACTCTTTGCGCCGCGTGAACTAAAATCAGACATCAACCTGCCGTTCTTTAGGCAGGAAGCCACGCTTAACGTATATATATTACGTGCTTGAGGTCCAGTTTTTACACTTGAACCATCACCACCATCATTTCCCGCGGCGAAAATCACAACGATACCTGCGTTGGCAAGCTGACTGTATATAGGACTGGTATCGGTAGGCAATTCCGAACCATCGAGACTTGCAGAACCCCAACTGCATGAAACAACGCGGATGTTGTATTTTTCTGCATTGGCTTTGACCCAATTCAAACCATTGTTCGCGTATGCCACAGATATGGTATCGCCGCAACCAAGACCTACCAGGTCGCATCCAGGCGCAACTCCTTTTTTCTTTCCGTCCGAACGTTCCCCCGTGCCGCCTACAATGCCCGCACAATGCGTGCCGTGGCCTGAAGTCGTATCGCTATTGGGGGATTCCACCCATGTCCCGGCGTATTTTGCGTTGTAAGCTAACTTATCTTCATCTAAATCTTCATGCAATCCATCCACGCCTGAATCAACGACTGCCACAGCCACGCCCTCACCCGTAACCCCGGTATGCACAACCCCGCTCGCATCAACCCATTCCGCGGTCCATAGCTCTCTTGCATGTATCGTATCAACCGACTTGTCGAGTGCGACGGCTGCGGGAAGCAGAAGCAAGATGCCTATTGCCAATACTGCGATGATTTTCGTGTTCATATTCAAACTTCCATAAAATGAATTGGGTTGGATAATGAATAAAGATTTTGGTTCTGTTTGACGGAGATTTGAGCGCTTTAAAGCAGCTTCATCCCTTCCGGCAGCTTCGGCAGGTATTTCCTGAATCCTTCGGGCCACTTCTCCGGGTCTAACCCCTTTTGTGAAAGGAACGCGGCAGTCCAGCGCTCTAGGCCGATGCCGGTGCAGCCGCTCCAAAGCTCGCTCTTCTGCCCCTTTATGTTGAACGCGGAGGTGTATTTGTCGCCCACAATCGTGAGGTTCTGGAACTCGAGCCACTCGGATTCCTCGCGGCTGCCCCTATACGGCATATACGCTTCGAAGTCTATGGTCCCCTTGACCAGTTTGGTCAAATCTGCCCCGTCGTCGCCGCCATCGAAATTCTGTCCCGACTGCTGCATATAGAACGGCGTGACCCATGCCATGCGCCACTCGAGTTCGAGTATCTCGTTGAACACGCGCTTGTAGGCGTCGAGCAGCTTTTCCCTTAGCGCCACGAGCTGTTCCTCCGTGCCTATGTAGACCACCTCTATGCGGTGGAACTCGTCCACGCGCTCTATGCCGTGCCGCCCGCCGGATTCGTAACGATTCGAGTTCGCCGCGCGGTCGAAGACTTTGACAGGCAGGGATTCGTCCGCGATGGTCTCGCCCTGAAGCGACCAGTATATCACGGGGCACTGCGCGTAGCATGAACCGGCATTCGGCAACTGGATGTTCTTTGCAAGCTCTTCCTGCGGCACCTGCTTCGTTATCTTGATGAGGTCGACAAAACGCTCCCACTCGGCAGGGTCGCGGGTGCGCGGCTCGCTGACGTAGTATATCTCACCCGGCATCCCCTCTAGGTGGCCGGTCTTGAGCCATATGTCAAATCCTACATGGTGCGGCTCTATGACCTCCTGGAAGCCGAGCGGGCGCACGACCTCTTCGATTGCTATCCGCTCCATCGCCCTCATTACCGCGGCCACCTGCGGGCGGAAGAACCACTTTCCTTTGGTCGGCCCCTGCTTTAGCCATCCGCGCTTGAGCATCTCCTCGCTGGGGTCTGCCGTCCACGCGGGTTCCTTTGGGCCCGAATCCCAGATGCACTTCCAGTATTCGGCCTTGCCTTCGTAATACTGTTTATCCACCTTCTCGCGCACGAGTTTTATCATGCGGTCGACGTAGTTCTTCTGCAGGAACTCCTCGCTCGGATCGGTAAGGCGCATGATCGCCGTCCTGCCCTCTATCGCCAGTTCGGCAAAGGGTACGGTGACCGCGCGCTTTGGCTCCCTTTCAAGCTCGAAACGCAAAACGTAGGAGTTTATCTCCAGTTTTCTCGCGCCGAGGCGGTGGCTTTTGCCAAGCCGCTCGCCAAGCAGTTTCCTTAGCCTGATTATCGCTTCGTGGGCGCGGACGTTCCTGCCGGACACGATATGAACCTTGACATCGCAGCCCGCTATCTCGTAATCCTTTACCGCTGCGCCCGAACCGTCCGGCCTGCTGAATATGGAACTGCTCGCCTCATTTAGAATTACGGCTATGTCGGATGCCGCGGCGGTCGCATCACCTGAAAGCGTTATGGTTCCCTTGAGGTCGAACTCCATCGTTTCACCTTTGCTCATGTAATTAAAAAAAGGGTTTTAAGGTTTGGGAAGCGCGCCCGACGCATTGATGCTGCCGGACACGATATTTTCAGCCGTCGTCAGGCAGGCAAGAAAATCATCAATGGTATTTATAAATGACGACAGATTGTCCGACTTTATCTCCGCAATGAGGCTGTTGCGCTCGGCCCTCGAATTCACGTAGCCGACATTGTCTATTGCCACCGCACCATGGATTGCCGCCGCTTCCGCATCAGAGCCGTATTCGAAGTAAAGCCTTGCGTTCGTGCTCATTTTTTACCACCCATCTGGGATGCAATTATATTTTCCATCTCTTTGAGGAAAGTCGCCTCGTCATTCGCCGGAATAGTTGCGCCCGCCGCTATCGGGTGCCCTCCCCCGTAGCCGCCAAATTTTTCTGCCGCGACTGAAAGCGAAGCCGCAAGGTCGCAGCCGGAAGAAACGAGCGGCTTTGTCGCCCTGGCAGATACCTTAACCTTGTCGCCGACGCGGGATAATGCAAGAATCGGCAGCGCCGGATCGAAGAGGTAGTTTATCGCAAGTCCTGCAAGAACGCCTGCGATGGAATCGTCCTTCGCGGTAAAATACTGCAGGTGCCCCATCTTTACCACATCTGTTTTCTCAAGGGACGTCATCGCATCGAGTATCATGGCATTGTATTCTTCCTTTGCCGCAAACGCCTCTGAAATCGCGCCGGAATCACCCATGAGCGCGGCAAGTGCAATTGCGGTTCTGTCCGTCCTTCCGCATGCGTTTAGCGTGTCTGCGAGGTCGCAAAGCGTGCCGCATCCCATGAAATCGGTGTAGATCATCTCGCCCGAAACCTCTTTTATCCAGTCGGCAGGCGTGCCTTTCCCGATAAGTTCCGTCACTATGAACGACGAGAGCTTCTCGCGTTCTTCGGCAGTCATCTCCGCGGTCTTGCGGCCCGGTTTTATGCCCAGTTTCTTTAATAGCTCGATGCCGCTGCCTTTTTTGCCGGAATAGCCGACGAGATACGGATCTGTCGAACGCTCTACCGCGCTTCCAAGTTCCCCCTGCGGCAGTTTAATCCCCTTCATGCGCGCCAGAAACCCATTACCTAGGGCAGTTTCGTAAACCTCTTTGTTGTATCCGCTAAAGCCGCCTATGTCCTGCCGATCGCCGACCGCGCCCGCAAGGGCAAGGGGGGCAAGGCGTATGTTGTGCTTATCGAGCTCTTCGGCAAACCTGTAAGCGAGCGTGGAGGCGCAGGCGCCGTATGTCCCGTCTATGCCGCAGATATGCGCGTTGACGTGAACGATATCCTTGTGGCGATCGCCCGCCTCATCTTCGACTGGCCGGTGATGGTCGAGGATTATCGCACTAACGCCGAGTTCCGATATCTCCTTTATCAAACTGCTGCCCATGTCCGCGAATATTATTATGGCGCTGGATTCGCCGGCCAGGGATTTCACATAATTCGGCGACAATCCCTTTATCATGGAGCAGTGAAACCGGCGGCCTTCCCTCACGAGCGCGTTGCACAATATGCCTGCCGCTGCTATGCCGTCGGCATCGTAGTGGGAGACCACCCGCACCGACGCCGTGGAGGGGACATTTTTAAAGGCATCATCCAAAAGCTTTGCCGCCCCGGCGATCCTTTCCGCAAGCCTGCATCCGGTCATTGTAGCAAGCATGCCTTTCGGGTTTAAAAATCTGAAGAAGCGCACTTAGCGCCCGGATCCTGTGCAGGTGTTGCAGGTTTCTCATTCAAGGCAAGCTTGAGCTTGGAAACGCACAGGTCGATCACTTTCTTCTCTTCGCAGTTGATGCCGTTAAAGCCGGCAGCGCCCGCATGGCCGCCTCCACCGCAGCTACGCCTTCCGGCTCCGCTGCCGGTTTGGTCGCAACTTGTATTGCTCCCACCACCGCA
>PGXE01000049.1 GCA_002838935.1 Thermoplasmata archaeon HGW-Thermoplasmata-1
AAAGAAGGATATAAGCAGATGAAGTTGACTAAAATTTAAGGCGCCCGCATGCGGGCGCCTCACCAGATACCCCGTAGCTTGCTGCGGGGAGGTTCATTTCAGATGCTAAAGCAAAATCATCTGGTGTAAAAGAAGAGCTAGCAATATCGAAATTTGGCGGGATTTTCAGCTCCGAATAGCTATAACTTGCGACATAGCTTTGTTTTTTAGCATTATTTGAAATCTTGGGTATTTGTGATAAATTAACTTTACATAGTGGCTTATTTGAATCCCATACAAAATAATCCACTTCAGGCATTTTTCCGTTATTTTTGTCTATGATTTGAGAAAATTCATCTGCACATTTTTTTGCATATTGAATTAAATTAGAACGATTATCTTGTCGAATGTCTGAATGACTTAAGTAAAAACAGATATGTAATTCATATTCTTCTTTAATTTTTTTACAGCAATCGTCGAATTTTTTTCTGGCGACGTTCAAAAATCGTTCAAGATCTTTATATGATGTAACTTCAACATATACGTCCTCATCCTTATTTGAAACCTTCAAGTCCGGTGATTGCGCCGTTCCTTGGTTTTTAGTTTCTCTTTTAAAACACCTGTCGCCTTCGGTGATAAATTCAACATCAAATCCTTTTTCAAGGTAGTATTTTGCAAATTTACATTCTTTTAAGAACGCATCTATTCGTTCAAATTTTTGTGATGCGTTTATTTCGGAGTTTATTTTATTCATCGCACCTTTACAATTTGGATGATTTATTATCCAATCGATTAATTCGTAAAACTCCTTGAGACATTCTTTGTTGTTTTCGGCTACTATTGTTTGAAAATCATCCCAGTCGTGTTGAATAGCTGTTGAAAAATCAAGACCGTGAAAGATATTTTGTAATTTGGAATAGTGAGATTTGCACATAGTCAAATTCTCCTAGAGTTTAAATAGTTGAAAAAAGTATAAATTCATATTATCCCCAACTCCTTCCCAATCTTCTCGAATGTGGATAGGACGTAGTCTATATCATCCCCCTTTAGTCCCGCATTCATCATCGCCCGTATTCTCGCCTTGTCCTTTGCCACCATCGGGAATATTATGGGGAGTGCGAAAACTCCCTCTTCAATCAGGCGGCGCGAGAGATCCTTTGCCTTCGCCGATTCTCCGACGATGACAGGTGTTATCGGGGTTACGCTGTTCCCTGTGTCAAAACCCATTTCTACGAGTTCCTTCTTGAAGTAGTTGGTGTTCTCCCAGAGCTGCTTTACGTGCTGCGGTTCGGTTTTGAGGACCTTTATCGATGCGAGCTGTGCGCCCGAGACAGCGGGCGGGTGGGAGCCTGAGAGGAGCCATGTCCTCGACTTGTTGAACGCGTAGTTTATCAGGTCGCGGCTTCCCGCTACGAGGCCGCCGACCACGCCGTATGCCTTGCTGAAGGTTCCCATCTCGACATCTATCTTTCCCTCAAGGCCGAAGTGGGCGGACATCCCCCGTCCGTCGGGACCCATAACGCCTTCCCCGTGCGCGTCGTCGACATAGGTCATCGCGCCGTATTCCTGCGCAAGCTTGTATATCTCGTCAAGCGGCGCTATGTCGCCATCCATCGAAAAGACGCCGTCCGTGATGATCAGGATGCGCCTGTATTTCCCGTCCGCCTCCTTCAGGACGCGCTCAAGTTCGCCCATGTCGTTGTGGGCGTAGACACCGCGGTCGGCCTTAGAGAGCCGCACGCCGTCTATTATCGAGCCGTGGTTCAGCGCGTCGGATATTATGATGTCGCCCTTGTCCGCAAGCTGCGGGATTAGCCCCGCGTTAGCAGCAAAACCTGTCTGGTAGACGAGCGAGGATTCCGTTCCCTTGAAAGCCGCAAGCTCCCGCTCGACCTCCTCGTGTATCGCCATGTTTCCCGCAATCGCCCGAACAGACCCAGAGCCCGCACCATATTTCTTTGCCGCCTCTATCGCTCCCTCTACCACCTTCGGGTGGTTCGAGAGGTTCAGATAGTTGTTCGAGCAGAGCATTATCACCTCTTTGCCGTCAACGACCGAGTGCGGCCTCGACGGGCCCTGCAGGGTGCGAAGTTCCCAGTTAAGCTTCTGCGCAACGAGCGCGTCGAACTCTTCCTTTAAAAATGCAGTAGGATTTCTCTTCATTCCTGTCGCCTCGATTTTTCTCATCCGTCCATTGGCCGTTCTATTGTTTACAGGTAATCCCCGCCGATATTTAATCGTTGCCGGACCCGACCGCCACAAGCCGCAAGCTGCGGTATCCGGTCGCAACGAGAAGGTGTCCCTTTTCATCGAATGTGGAATCTATCTTCGCATCGCCGGTATCCACCCGCAGCACGGGCGTCGCCGCAAGTTTCGCAGGGGTCGCTATTATCATCAGCGCGTCGAAATCAGGTTTATCGCACTTTTCCCCACCGTCCATCTTCAACAGCTTTCGCAAGACCGCAGGGCTGAGTTCGAGGTTTCCCCGCCCAAGGATAAAGCCTTGCGCGCCAACCGGGGAGAGGACAACTCTCGCGCCCCCGCGCCCGTCAAGAAGCGCAAGTAGCCCCTTTTCGTTTAGGTCCGACCCGGCGAGCCTTCCGTTCTCGACCGCATCTATCCCAAGAACGCTTTTCTCGACGCCAAGCGCCCTGCCTACGCGCTCGACGGTGGAGCCGGGGCCAAGAAGCCACAGGCCGCCCTCTTCTCGCATCCTGTCGGTCACGTATTCCGCAAGGTCGTCAAGCACCGCTTCCTCGTCCACCTCCTCGAAGCACATCTTGCCGACCTGGACGTAGTGCGGCTCCGCGAGGGTGAGCGCGGTCCCAAAAAGCCGGACGCTCCATTCGCCCTGCCGGTAAAGCTCCTCGTCGAGGTCCATCACCTCGGCACTCGCGGCAGACAGCCTCCCATCGATGAATTCCTTCAGAGTCTTTGCGGTCGCGGCCGGGTTCATCCCGAAGACGCCCGAATGCATCTTGACGCCCGCGGGCACGCCCAGTATCGGGACCTTTCGCCCTACGGTTTCGTAGATGTCGCGCGTGGTCCCGTCACCACCGCAGAAGACGATGAGGTCGACCTTCCCGTTCATGAACGCGGCGCAGGCGAGTCTGGTATCCTTCGCACTCGTATCATCGGGTGAGTCGTAGACCGTTTCGTAATCCAAAATCCCTGCTTTCTCAAGCTCATTTGCACCCATCTCGTTCGAGCAGGTGAATAGGGCGGCAGGAATCTTTTTGCCGTGATAGAGTGCGAGAAGTTCTGTTAGCATCTCAAGAGCGCGGGGGCCGCTTCGCTCCTTTGCGCCAAGCAAAAGCGCCTTGTCCGAAACGTCGTCCGTCCCCTTGAGGCCTACGGCGCCGCCCATCCCTGCAATGGGATTTACGAGAAAGCCGATTTTCTTCACAAGGTTGGCATTGCCTAAAACCTAATAAACCTATAGAAAAGAGGCCGGAAACGGTCAGGCGGCGCCAGGCATCTTTAAAATCGGCTTTCGTATGCCCTCATCATGGACACCGCGTTCATACTGAATCTCGTCATATCGTTTCTCATAGGGGGCACGTGGGTCTCCGTCTTCACCATCCTGACAGAGAGGCTTGGAACGAAGATGGGGGGCATAATCGCGTGTCTCCCCTCGACAATCGCGGTCTCCGTCGTCTTTATCGGCCTAACCCAGACACCGGTATTCGCGGCAGAGGCGATGAGTATAATTCCTGCCGTCATGGCTATTAACTGCGTTTTTCTCGTGTCCTACATACTTCTTCTGAACTACGGCAACGTCGTCGCACCGGTCGGCGCGCTTTCGGGATGGGCGATAATGGCGCTCCCCCTTGCCATTCTCAAACCCGACAATTTCCTTGCGAACACCCTCTTTTTCCTTGCGCTCACGGCGGTCTCTTTCTACATAATGCAATTCCGGATGGATCATCCGGAGCAGAAGGCTGGCAGGCTCCACTACCGCTGGCACGAGGTGGCGTTAAGAGGCGTGGTCGCGGGAAGCGCAATCGCGTTTGCGGTCTTCATCTCGCGGATAGGCGGTCCCATCATAGGCGGCCTCTTCTCCGCATTTCCCGCAATCTTCCTCTCCACGATGGTCATATTCTCAAGGCGGCACGGCGCAGGCTTTGCCGGCGCGATGGGAAAAACGATGGTTGCCGGGGCCATAGACATCCTCGTGTTCGCCTTCGTAATCCATATCACCTATCCAATTTACGGAATATTGAAAGGCACGCTGATCGCCTACGCCGCATCCATTGTCGCCGCGGTAGGTTTGTATTTCTTCGTAAGAAAACTGAAATAAGAAGGGGCGGGGTCGTTCAGATGTCGTTCACGGCGTTCGGCGGCCTCTTCCCGTCAAGCGCGGCTATGACGTTTTCCGCAACCATCATCGCCATCTTGTCACGCGTTTCGGTCGTGGCGGATCCGATATGCGGCACCAGAACGACGTTTTCGAGTTCTGCAAGACCTTTCGCAAGCGCGGGCTCGTTCTCGTAGACGTCAAGGCCGGCGCCCGCTATTTTTCCATCGCGCAGCGCAGCCACGAGCGCCGCCTCGTCGTGGCACGCGCCCCTTGCGGTGTTTATAAAATACGCGGTTTGTTTCATCATGCAAAACTCGCGCCAGCCGAAAAGATGCTTCGTTTCCGGAGTAAACGGGACGTGCAGGGTTACGAAATCCGATTCGCGCACCAGCGTCTCGAATTCGGCGGACTTTGCCCCAAGCGCATCCATTTCCGCCTTCTTTACAACGTCCCAATAGAGTATCTTCATCCCGAACCCGGCGGCCCTCCTTGCGACCGCCTGTCCTATCCTTCCTGCGCCGACTATGCCTATCGTCCGTCCGGCAACGTCGCCGCCAAGTAACAGCATAGGCGCCCAGCTCTTGAATCTGCCTTCTCTTACGTAACGGTCGCCCTCCGCGATGCGCCGGCTGCAGGCCATGAGAAGCGCCCACGCGAGGTCTGCGGTGGCGTCGGTCAGCACGCCGGGCGTATTGGTGGCGTAGATGCCGCGTCCGCTTGCCGCTTTCGTGTCTATGTTGTTGAACCCGACCGCGTAGTTGGAAACGACCTTCAGGTCCGCGCTTGCGGAAAGCGCCTCGTCATCGACGCGGTCGGAGAGCATCGAAACGAGGGCGTGGGGCTGAACGCTTCGAAGCATCTCCAAGAATTCCTTGTGCGATAATTCCCGGTCATGCGGATTGCAGACGACGTCGAACCTCTCTTCGAGCATCATCATGCCGCGCTTTGGCATCCGCCTCGTAACGAGAACCCGCTTTCGTCCACCGCTTCCGTAGGTCATGGATAAATCGAATGGAAGAGGGATAGAAAAGCGTTGCGAGAAGATTATTTCCTTACGAAGTGCGCCATCTCGCGCGGTATCTCGACCGAGATCTCCACAAGCCCGCGCAACTCGCCGTTCTCATGCCACGGAAGCTGGTGTATTATCTTCTTGACGCCGTTCTTCTCTATCGTGTATGCGTTTTGCCCGCCGCTCTCCAGCATCGCCGCAAGCTTGCTTCTCGCAGGCTCCGGGTGGCAGTCCATGAGGTTCTTGCCCACCAGTTCAAGACCGCCGTAACGCTCGAACGTCTTTGCGGAAACGTCGTTCATCCCGATTATCATGCCTTCCAGGTCGCAGACAGTCACCGCCGCCGGAAGTTCCTTTACCCACGCAGAAACAGGCATATCCATCGGGAGCGTTATCGTGCAGGCGGTATTTTGATTTGACCCTTTGTCCGCCTATTCGTAGCGCAGCGCATCTATGGTGTTTATCCGCGTCGCCCTTTTCGCAGGCAGGTATCCTGCGATGACGCCTATCCCGACGCCCATGGCCACCGCTATGAAAAACCAAAGATAGTCGAAAGTCGGCAAGAAACCAAAGATGCCTCTCACCAGAACCATTGATCCGGCTACGCCGATCACAAGCCCTATCACGCCGCCCATCAGGCCTATGAACATAGCCTCGAAGAGGAACATCTGCAGAATGTCCCGGTTCTTTGAGCCTATCGCCTTCATTATCCCTATCTCGCGCGTGCGCTCAGTCACGGATACGAGCATTATGTTCGCTATGCCGATTGCGCCGACAAGAAGGGAGACAGCCGCTATCGCGGTTATGAATGTCGTCATTGTCGCGGTTATGCTCGATATCTGCGCGACAAGGCTCTTTTGTGTCGAGATCGTGAAGCCGTAGTCCGGGTCGAGAAGTTCCCGCGCATCCGAGTCCCCGTTTTCGAGGTAGTCAAGAACCGCCGCGCTGGCATCGTCCACGCTTTCAGCGTCCCTTGCCATGACCGTGAGCTGGCCGTAGATCCGCGCTTCTTCGCCCGAATGCGGACTTTCCACGGTCATCGTGTAGAAAGGGTCGACAGGCACGTAGATGGAGTTGTCGGTGTTGCTTATCATGGAGATCAGGTCGCCTGCGGAAGGCGCGAGTATCCCTGCGACCCGCACCTCGAAACTCTGCCCGCCCATCAGGTTGAGGGTGATGAAATCGTCCACCCCCATGCTCTCGTTCGTGGTCTTGTTCCTGAAAGTCTCGACCACCCCGGAACCTATCACCGCCTCGTAGCGCCCCATCTCGAACCCGCCGCCGGCGGTGTACTCCGTCTGGAGCATGGTGGCATCCATCGTCGTGGCGCTGACGGTCTGTATGGACGTTCTGGAGACGTCGCCGAACGAGACCGATATCAGGGGCACTACGGCTGATGGCACCACCGATTCTATAAGCTCCGGATCAAGGCCCTGCATCATCTCGACATCGTATTCCGTGAAGACAAGACCGCCACTTCCTCCGCCGCCAAAACCGCCCCCGCCGCCAAAGCCCCCGTCATCGCGCGTCTCGGCTGTAGAGAGCGTCATGCTCGTCGGATTGAAGGTGTCGAACTGCCCCGTTATCTCGGCCTGCAGGCTGGAGCCGAGCGTGACCATTACGATAACGGCGCCAACGCCTATGATAACGCCGAGCATCGTGAGAAACGCCCTCATCTTGTGGCTGCGTATCGCATCAAAGGCCATCCTGGTCGATTCGCCGGCATCCATCAGGAATCCCCCCGCCCCAAAACAGATTCGACCTCACTTATCGCGCCGTCCTTCATGTGGTATATCCGGTCGGCGTATCTTGCGATATCCTTGTCGTGGGTTACCATTATTACTGTCTTCCCCTCGCGCTCCTTCAAGCCCCGTATTATCTCCATTATTTCCGTCCCCCTTTTTGAATCGAGGTTTCCCGTCGGTTCGTCGGCAAGGATCATGCTTGGGTTATTGGAGAGTGCCCGCGCTATCGAGATGCGCTGCCGCTCGCCGCCCGAAAGCTCGTTCGGTGCGTGCCACATCCTGTCGCCAAGCCCCACTTTCTCAAGCAGCATCCTCGCCCTCTTTCGCCGCGTTTCGCGTGGCACGCCTGCAAATATCATCGCAAGCTCGACGTTCTTTAGCGCGCTTGTCCGCGGTATGAGGTTGAAAGTCTGGAATATGAAACCTATCGTGTGCGAGCGCAATCGGGCAAGCTCGTTTTCGTTCATCGCAGAAACGTCGTTACCCCCGATCCTAAGCCGGCCTGCAGTGGCGGTGTCCAGGCAACCTATGAGATTCAACAGGGTGGACTTGCCGCAGCCGGACGGCCCCATGATGGAAATGAACTCCCCTTTTTCTATATTCAGATTTATGTCCTTTAGGGCATGATATTCGGCTTTGCCAAGCTTGTAAACCTTGTCAACCGCCCTTGCTTCAACAGCCATGTTCGATGAACAAAGGCCGTTGCAGGTCTTTGTCTTATCCACCCCTATCTTCAGGTGGGTGTTGCAGTAGGGGCATACGGCGCGCGGCGAGATTTCGTCGTCAAGGATCTGTTTTTCGATGGAAAATAATTTTTCGCAGTTCCCGCAGCGGATGTTAATCATGTAATAAGATTGGATTCAGGATATTATAATCCTAACTGTTTTTTGTGTTTTGTCCCTATATTTTGCGTTCACTGCAAAAAACACGGCAAGAGCCGTCAAAGCCGTTAACGCTCCGTAGATAAAAGCAGCCTGCGGCGCGACGTTATCCCAGAGCAATCCAGCCGCAAGCCCCGCCGGTATAGTGGCAATCCCTATCGCGGTGTGGAACGTCCCAAGTGCGGTTCCCCTAAGTTCTTTCGGTGCGAGGTCCGCCGCAAGCGCTCGCTGGTTTCCCTCCATCATAGCATAGAATGCGCCGTACGCAGTGAACCCGACACAGAGAAGCGTCATCGTAACGGCAAGACTCGCGCTTCCAGCGATAAGCGTTGCCGCAAAAAGGCCGCAGGAGATGACGAATGTTGCATAACCTGCGCCGATTACCCTCTTTTTGCCGAGGCGGTCCGAAAGTTTTCCGAACGGGATCGCGAGGGCTGAGTATACCATGTTGAAAAATACATAGAGCAGTATCGCAAGCGCGGTCGGGCTGAGCGGAAACTCGAAGCCAAAGAGCGCCTCTCTTGCAGCCAGTATGAAGAACATGTAGGAGAAATTGCCTATGCTAAATACCGTTGCCGCTGCGATGAACCCAAGCAAGGAACCCGGAAGCGATTTTATCCCGAGTGACAGTTTAAGCCGGCTACCTTTGCAGCCGCGGCGTTCCTTGACGAGTAGCAGGGGGAGAAGCGATGCCGCGGCAGGCAGGACTGCGATAAGGAATATGGTGCGGTAGGAAAAGCCGAATATCCATAGGAAGACAAACGCCAGCGCCGAGCCCGCTATCGCGCCTGCGGTATCCATCGCCCTGTGAACCCCGAACCACTTGCCGCTGTCCGTAGCGTCGCAGGAGTCTGCGATGAGCGCGTCGCGCGGGGCCGTCCTTATCCCCTTGCCAATGCGTTCCACGGGATAGAAGATACCTATCTGCCACCAGAGGCTCGATAGCGCTATCCCGATTTTCGATATCACGGAAATGCCGTAGCCGCCCAGCACGAAATCCTTCTTTCGCCCCGATCGGTCCGACCAGTGGCCGGAGAACACCTTCAACAGCGACGCCACGGCGTCGCCGACGCCGCTTATCAGGCCTACGGCAAATACGCCGCCGCCCATCGTGGCAAGAAAGAACGGCAATAGCGGCATCATCATCTCGCTTGAAACGTCTGTTAGAAAACTGACTATGCCAAGCAGGATTATATTCCTTGAAAAAGTATTCCTTTTCTGGGTTTTCATATCGTTTTCCATTGTATCCCGTCGGAGCCTGATTCAAGTGAAATCAAATGAAAGAGAATTTTGAAAAACCCCTGAGTTCTATTGGTAACCAATCTGGTTCAAGATACTTTATAAACATATAATGAGTTCTCTCCTTATGTCAGAAGTAAC
>PGXE01000050.1:0-2969 GCA_002838935.1 Thermoplasmata archaeon HGW-Thermoplasmata-1
TGGCAATGAATTTCTGCCAATCACAAAATCATTAATCAAAAGATTGGACGGGATTCCTCTTTTTAGGCTTTTTTTGGTATTAATAGTCAGCCTCAATTTTTGTAGTTCGTGTCATATCCACGACTGAAAAGTCGTGGCCCCATTGAAGCTTCTTGGTACCCTCTACGAAACAAAAGTCGACGGGATATCCACGACTGAAAAGTCGTGGCCCCATTGAAGCTAATTTAATAGTAGCAAACAAACAGGCGGGAATTCGGGATATCCACGACTGAAAAGTCGTGGCCCCATTGAAGCGGGTAGGCTTCACGCACAAAAGTCCCGGGCAGACCCATATCCACGACTGAAAAGTCGTGGCCCCATTGAAGCGTAGTGCTTCAGGATTTTGTCCATGGTCTTTCTGCCAGCATATCCACGACTGAAAAGTCGTGGCCCCATTGAAGCTCAGGCTTCCCCTCATTTCCGAGAGCCATGAGCTGCATATCCACGACTGAAAAGTCGTGGCCCCATTGAAGCGAATAGGACGGAGACAATGCGACATCAATATACCTGGAATATCCACGACTGAAAAGTCGTGGCCCCATTGAAGCAATCATAACCGGCGTAGTGTTTATGGCAGTCGGGCTGATATCCACGACTGAAAAGTCGTGGCCCCATTGAAGCAAACCGGGAACTGTGGAGGTGGAACCCTGGCTGGCATATCCACGACTGAAAAGTCGTGGCCCCATTGAAGCAGGGAAATTATACGCCATAAATCCCGAAACTCTTATAAATATCCACGACTGAAAAGTCGTGGCCCCATTGAAGCCTCAGCTCCGAGAAGAGCACTGATTTCCATTTCATGTTATATCCACGACTGAAAAGTCGTGGCCCCATTGAAGCAAAAAGGCAAAACGCGTGAAAAGACCTATAACAAGATATAATATCCACGACTGAAAAGTCGTGGCCCCATTGAAGCGCCGTGTGCCATTTCCCGGGCTGTGATCGCTGACTGATATCCACGACTGAAAAGTCGT
This sequence comes from Thermoplasmata archaeon HGW-Thermoplasmata-1, assembly GCA_002838935.1. GTDB lineage: Archaea > Thermoplasmatota > E2. The sequence continues at coordinate 1,014 of PGXE01000050.1, forward strand.
GGCCCCATTGAAGCTAGCGGCTACGGTCTACATAACCAGGCTACGCCTGGCATATCCACGACTGAAAAGTCGTGGCCCCATTGAAGCCACAGGGCACTGCCCATCCCGACTAGATAGTCCTTATATCCACGACTGAAAAGTCGTGGCCCCATTGAAGCCACTGGAAACTGCAGAAAGGTGTCTGGCGGTTTTAGCGATATCCACGACTGAAAAGTCGTGGCCCCATTGAAGCGCTAGGACAATCCCTGCTCGGTCGGCCGTATCAGGATATCCACGACTGAAAAGTCGTGGCCCCATTGAAGCGCTCCCGGTATGGTGATGTCCGGCTTCCAGCTGGTCACATATCCACGACTGAAAAGTCGTGGCCCCATTGAAGCCAGAGATCCGGGGACCGCCACAGAGGTGGCCGTCCCATATCCACGACTGAAAAGTCGTGGCCCCATTGAAGCCTGGCCAGTCTACGTCACCACGCATTGCGCCAGCTTCATATCCACGACTGAAAAGTCGTGGCCCCATTGAAGCTGGCATCGAGGAGGTAGGATCCGGAGCGCTTCGGCATAATATCCACGACTGAAAAGTCGTGGCCCCATTGAAGCAATCTTGTCGCCACGAAGACGATTGCCCCGACCGATGATATCCACGACTGAAAAGTCGTGGCCCCATTGAAGCAAGACTCTACGTCTGCGCCTTCGGCTGCGGCTAATACGATATCCACGACTGAAAAGTCGTGGCCCCATTGAAGCAGCAGCAGCCCTCGTTTTACTTCTTTATACATCTGGCATATCCACGACTGAAAAGTCGTGGCCCCATTGAAGCTCGCTCGTCGACCTGGTGAGCTCTCTTTTTCTTTATCATATCCACGACTGAAAAGTCGTGGCCCCATTGAAGCATTTGCAAGCTGGTAATTCCGTTCGCGCATACACATATATCCACGACTGAAAAGTCGTGGCCCCATTGAAGCTTGGCGAACGCTCTCCAGGTAGTGATTCCATCAGCATATCCACGACTGAAAAGTCGTGGCCCCATTGAAGCTGCGGTGTAGGAGCGCATAAATGCGTTTCGCCCCGACATATCCACGACTGAAAAGTCGTGGCCCCATTGAAGCGATTCCAGCTATTATCAGGTTTGCGTTAGACCCGACAGATATCCACGACTGAAAAGTCGTGGCCCCATTGAAGCGGTACATCCGCATTGCGAGCCTGTCCCGGCTCGGCGGATATCCACGACTGAAAAGTCGTGGCCCCATTGAAGCAACTCCGCGAGCGTCTTATACGATTAGCGATTAGCGATATCCACGACTGAAAAGTCGTGGCCCCATTGAAGTTTGTCCATCGCATCTCTGCCAGCCACCTGGCCGGATATCCACGACTGAAAAGTCGTGGCCCCATTGAAGCGTCTGCAGGCTCGGGGAATTTGGGCAGCGGATGTAGGATATCCACGACTGAAAAGTCGTGGCCCCATTGAAGCTGAATCTCCAGTGGAAATGAAAGGGGGTCATCTAATATATCCACGACTGAAAAGTCGTGGCCCCATTGAAGCTGGTCACCCAACTTGTTGCTCAACTCGGAAAAGAGATATCCACGACTGAAAAGTCATGGTCCTTGACCTTTTGGTCAAGGGCTGCCCGCAAACAATTATGTTTGCGGACGTAGCCCCATTGAAGCGTATTTTTGGTGAAGTTGAGGAAGCCAAAGGCTTCTGAGATAGAACTAATTGAGCGTAAGCGAAATTAGTATGGATTGAGGAAGCAGAATGCTTCCGAGATAGAACTAATAAGACTGAATCGAGGAAACTTTGCTTCCGAAAGAACCCTTGTTACATCAAGGGTGAAGGGATGATTAGTGCGTGCTTTTTGTAAAAAGGTTCATCGAAAGGCCACATTGGGGGATTGGCGTAAGCCAATCGCCCGGTTTTGGTGAAGCTTTTCTCAAAAGGTTCATCGAAAGGCCACATTGG
>PGXE01000050.1:3051-12161 GCA_002838935.1 Thermoplasmata archaeon HGW-Thermoplasmata-1
GGTGAAGCTTTTCTCAAAAGGTTCATCGAAAGGCCACATTGGGGGATTGGCGTAAGCCAATCGCCCGGTTTTGGTGAAGCTTTTCTCAAAAGGTTCATCCGCAACTGAAAAGTCATAATCCTTGACCTTTTGGTCAAGGGCTGCCCGCAAATAGGTATGTTTGCGGACGTGGCCTGATCTTCTAAACTTTAAAATACCCTGCACCCAATTGACCCCAAGGTGAAAATCATGCCGTCGATTCACGTCTATATGTGGGCAGGAAAAAGCAGGGAAATGAAAAAGAAGATGATAGAAGGCTTCACGAAGGTCTGCGTGGACCTGGGTGTTCCTGCGGATTACGTCGAGGTCATACTTCACGACGTGCCAAAGGAGAACTGGGGCATCGCGGGCGTTCCCGCATCCGAAATGGAGTGATGGCTGCCGTCATCTTGCAACACTTTACGCTCTCGGCCTTTTTTCTGCGCCCTTTTTCCAAGACGGTGCGGCCATTCCCCTGCCGCAGTCTTTGACTTTGTCCCCGTGAGCTTTGCGTTCTCCCGAACGCTCCCTGCCGCCGTCGCCTTTGCCATTGCGCCCTCTCCCGGGCGCGGCGCGTGGCTGTTTGCCTCCGCTTTCCCCGCATCTCGAACCATCTATCAACTCAAGCATCGTCCGCTTCATCCGCTTCTTCGTGTTGTAGTCATGGACCACATCAACTTTTTCGAGGGTGACGGGGTTCATCCCGGTCCAATACATGCAGGTGGAAACCGACATCGGCGTGGGCGTGAAAAGCTGGAACTGCTCTATGTTTTTTAGGTGATCCGCTTTTTTTCGCAAGCGCCTTACTTCCGCCTCGTCGTCACCGGGGTGGCATATCATAAAATAATAGCGCAGCGACTGCCTCTTTTTCTCGTTGAGCCTGTTGAAAAGGTCCACGAACTCGTCAAAGCGCGCATTGTCCTTGTTCATCAGTTTCAAGACCTTCTGCGAAAAATGCTCCGGTGCTATCTTGAGCGTCCCCGAAACGTGGTGCTCCGAGATCTCGCGTATGTATTCCTCGCTCTCCATCGCAAGGTCGTAGCGTATGCCGCTGCGAACGAAAACCTTCTTCACGCCGGGAACCTGCCGCACCCTCTTGAGCAATTCCGTTACGCGCGCATGGCTTTTATCGAGTTTGCCGCACTGCCTGCAATCTCCTTCACAGCGCGTATCGCAATCCATGCCGTACATGTTCGCGGACGGTCCGCCCAGGTCGTCGATATAACCCTTGAAATCCGGATGCTTCGTAAGCCGCCTTATCTCGGAAAGGATGCTTTCTTCCAAACGCGAGATTATCTTGTCCCCCTGATGCAGGGCTATCGCGCAGAAGCTGCAATTGCCGATGCAGCCGCGGTGCGTTGCTACAGAGAACTGCGCCATCTTCAAAAGCGAGTTGGGCCGCAACTTCCTGCTGTAATCGAGGGAATAGACCCAGTCGAGGTCCTGGGGCGTATATTCCGGGGATGCGAACTGCAGGACGTAGTTATTGTCGTATTCCTGCGCGAGGTTCTTTCTATTGGAGAATGCCGCCTGCATCCTGCAAAAAGAGGCATGTTCCGTTTTCGCATCTGCAAAAGACGGCAGAAGCGTGAAACCCTGCGGCAGCTCCCTGCTCTTCATGCAGGTTCCGGCGACATCCAAAAGCGACACGCCCTCGCGCAGCCTTTTCGCTATCTCGACTATCTGCTTCTCGCCGTTGCCGTAAACGAGTATGTCCGCCCTCGTGTCGAACAGGATGCTACGGCGCACGTCGTTGTCCCAGTAGTCGTAGTGGGCGAATCGGCGAAGCGATGCCTCTATGCCGCCAAGCACGATGACGCTCTCCCTGAAGTTGCGCTTTATGCCGTTGCAATAGACTATGATGGCGCGGTCCGGCATACGGGTGACATTGCTGTAATCATCCTCATCGCGCCGCTTCTTTAACGGCGTGTAGTTGTTCACCATGCTGTCCACTGCGCCGGAGGTCACGCCAAAACAGAGGCGCGGCGCGCCGAGGCGGCAGAAATCCTCGTCCCGCACCGGCTTTTCTATTATCCCTACGCTAAAACCCTTCGCCTCGAGCACCTTCGCTATGATGCCCGTCGGGGAAAAAGGGTGGTCTTCATAATATTCGGCGGTCACGAGGATGACGTCAAAACCGCTTCCGCTCTTCGCTATCATACCCCACCGCTGCGGGCCGAAATCTGCGCTGCTATCTGCCCGTCGAGTATCGAAAGGAACGCCTGCTCGCTCTCGCGCGGTATCGTGGCTCCGGCAGCTATGTTGTGCCCTCCGCCGACGCCGTCGACCTGCGCTGCTGCCGCCTTAAGCGCCGCGGCGAGATCTATCCCCCTATCCACGAGATCACGGGTCGCACGGGCGGAAACCTTCGTTTTGCCGTCCTCGCTGTGCGCAAGCCCGACGAGCGGAATGTCCTTTCTCACGCTGTCGCTATTCAGCATCATGCCCGTGACTATGCCGACGATGGTGTCGCGTATGTATTCGAGAGAATGGAAATATTGTATGTGCTCCATCTCGACGATGCCTTCGTCGACGACGACCTGCAGCCCCTCGACCAGGTTCTTGCGGTGGCCGGAGAGCAGCATCTTTGCGCTTTCGAAAAGCTCTCCCCGTTCGCCAAGGCATATCTTTAACCCGACATCGGGATTGCCGTACCTCGCAGTCGAGTTCAAAAGCGTCGCGAACTCCTTTGCGTCGCGCAGTTCCGAGCCGACCTCCTCGCGCCGGAGCGTGTAGACCTCGCCGAGAAGGCGTCCCGTGCTTCTCGCCCCGAATCCCTTTGAGAGCAGAAGTTTTGCTATGGCGGAAACGACTGCGCGCTTCTCGTCGTGCCCTAATTCTATCCAACTCCTCCAACGCTCGCCTTCCTTTAGCGAGATGCCGAGTTCCTGCAAGAACTTCACGGCCTCGCCCTCCCTCCCCGTTATTCCCGGTATGATCGGGTCGCTCGAATACTGCAGGAGCTTGTAGACTGGGCGGGTCTGCCTGCCGAAATAGCGTAGGTCCACCTGCCATTCGAGAACGCCCGCCGCCTTGCCGTCGGTAAGGATATCGCGGTTCACTCCCGTAAGCCGGCAATCCCTCGTGTCCTGCAGGTCTCCGCAGGCGCCGACTACGGCTATGCCCGCAAGGTCCCTGTTCGCATCGTCCATCGCGCGGGAAACGAAATAGGTGACCCCGGAGCCGCTTACCGAGTTCGCGCCGTCTATGCCGTAGTGGTGCGGGTTGAGGTGCTTTTGACCCTGCGCCCCGACCTCCTCGCGGCTTTGTTCCGGAATATGATGGTCGGTTATGACGAAATCCAGCCCCAGTTCGCCCATCTTGCGGCTAAGCCCGCTTCCAAGGTCGGTGAACCAGAGAAGTTTGCTTCCCTCGCCAGCCATGCGCTCAAGCGACGGTTCGTCGAGCTGTTTTACATATTCTATGGTGTGGGCGATGCCTGCGCGTTCAAGCGTTCTGCATGCGATTGCGCCGGCGGTAAGCCCGTCCGCGTCTATGTGCGTTACGACGTGGACTGCGGAATATCGCCGTATCGTCTTTGCTATCCATTCGGCCTTTGAAAAAAAGCCATCTGTATCGCATTCCATTTCGCATCACTCTGAAGGCCGGGAACCGCCTTTCGCTTCAACTTTTATTTCGGCTTTTCCTTCGATTATCGCATCACTCTTCGCTTCGCCTTCAGATTTGTCCGCAGCCCCGGTTTTTCCGGCCGGTTCTGTCTCGCCGATCGAATAATTGCTAAGGAGCGCCTCGCCCTTCTTCGTCCTGGGTTTTATACCCACCTTCTTTGCGAGATACTGCTTTAGCTTGTCGCGGTCGGCCTCCTCTATTCCGAAGTATTCCTGGAAACGGGGCGTCGTCGTCAGTATCTTCGTCTGGCCCTCCCTTCGCGTCCTGACAAGGCCAAGGTCGTGCAATTCCGGGATATGCTGATAGACCTTGTCGCCGATCATCTCCTTGAGGTCGGACTGCTTTATCGGCTGGTGATACGCTATGAGGGCAAGGGTCTTGAGAAGCTTCGGGTTGACCTCCATGCTCGCCAGTTTCCTGACGTAGTTGACGTAACTCGTCTTGACCTGGAGCCCATGCTTCTCGCCCGCCCTTCCAAGTTCCATACAGGTGTCGTCTCCGCGAGCATCATAACCTTTTCTCAACTGTTCGATCGCTGCGTTGACGCTCCTCTTGCCAAGACCGGTCGCCTCCATTATCTCGTCTACCAAAAGCGGCTTGCCGGCGCTGAACAGGGCCGCCTCGACGAGACCGGCGTTCGATACCATCAGCTACCGCCCCCATTTTGTTTTATGAGATTCCTGACGTATATCATGCCGTAAGGGAACTTGCGCTGCCATATCTTCACCTTCTCGTCGCGGGCGAGGAAGAGTATCGAGGTCATCGCTAGCATCACGTCTTCCCTGTTTCTTGTGTCGCAGATGTCGCAAAGCGGTATGGGCTGGCCGTTGAACCTGTTTATCCTGCCCCATACCTCCTCTATCTCGGCCTCAAGGTCCTCCTTGTGCATCATGCCGTCGACTTTGCCCCTTACGAGTTTCGAGTGCTTGGCGGCCTCGCCGCGTCTGCGCTCCTCCATCACGTTGCGAAGTTCGACCTCCTTTCGCACGTCCTCGAACGCCTCGACGAGTTCCATGAGCGTCACCTTGCGCTCGCCTCGGTGCCTCACCTTCTCGTCTATGGGCGCGCTTGGCATCGAGCGGACGGCCATGGTGTATTCGTAGCTTTCGTCGTCGCCGTACCACCCGTCCGTCGAGATATCGTCCCACGTGAGTTCTTCGGGTTCATCGTTTATCTTCTGTGCGTTCGTCACGAGTTTTTCAGACTGCATCTTGAGGATTGTCCACGCCATCACGATTATTCTGCCCGCGGTCGTCAGGTCCACCTTCCGCTCGCGCGCCTTCTTCAGGTACATGGTGCTGAATTTCACGAGATCTATGTCCCATGGGTCGAGGTGCTCCTGCATCACCAGTTCGAAGGAGAGCGCTATCGACTTGTCGAACGGGTCCGAAATTGAGTGGTGCTCGCCGCTCTCTGTATTCTGGACCAGGTCGAGATAGCCGTTTATCCGCGATGCGTCCTCATTGTCGTCTATCATGGCCTTGTGAAAACGCAGATGGTTTATCACGTCGAAAGCCTCAAGCCTCATCGTGTTCACGCTTCCTCACCTCCAGCAAGAAGTTCGGGTGACGGTTCTTCCGGCTCGTCCATGTCGCCTTCCCCTGCGCCGGCATCGGGCACGAAGCGGGTTTCCCCGCCGCGCGTGGCGAAACTGCCCTCGTCGCCGACAGTGCGTATGTCCACGTTGCCTATCATCTCGGAAAGACCGCCTATCTGCATCGTCACCCCGTAAACGTGGTCAGCCGCCTTAAGGCTTATCTTGCGCAGGGATACCATTATGAACTGCGCGTGGCCGGAATACTTCTTTATCATACTCGCGACGAGTTCGGCGTTCACGCCGTCGAGGTTCATATCCACCTCGTCGAAATAGTAGAACGGCGCGGGATCGTAACGTTGTATAGAGAATACGAACGCAAGGGACGCTATCGATTTCTCGCCGCCGGAAAGCGCATCGAGCCGCAGCACCTTCTTGCCCGGCGGCCTCGCCTTTATCGTCAGGCCGCCTTCGAACGGATTCTCGGCGTTGTCGAGGGCAAGTTCGGCCTCTCCGCCAAATGTGAGCTTTGTGTAGACGTCCTTGAAATTCTCGTTTATGGAATTGAAGACCTCGTAGAACCTGCCAGTTTTCCTCTTCACTATCTCGTCGACCACCTTTATCAGGTTCTCGCGCTGCTCCGTCAGGTGCTTCACCTGATCGTCGAGCTCCTTCTTGCGCCCCACCTGCACGTCGTACTCCTCGAGGGCACGCATGTTTACAGGCTCGATTGCGCGCATCGACTCCTCGATTAGGCGGAGGTCTTTTTTCATGGCATCGGTGTCAGGGAACTCGTCGAGGTTTACCTCGATTTTGTAGCTCTTTATTTCAAGCATGTATTCCCCGAGAGTCTCCTCGAGCGTAGGCAATTTCTGCTTTGCCCTTATCGCAAGGTCGACATAGGAGTCCATCTTCGCAATTTTGCCGTCTATCGAGGTTTCGAGGTTCACCTTCTTCTTGTACACCTGATCGCGCTTATCGGAAACCCCGCGTATCTTGTCGCTTCTCTGGGACTCGACCTTTATCAATGTTTCCAGCTGGTTTTTGAAATCTGCCTGCGTCTTTTCAAGGCGCTGTATCTCGTCCGAGTGCTTTGCAGTGCGCCTGTTGCAGTCTTCAAGCAGGCAGACAAGTTCGTTTTCTCTCGCTTCGACAAGTTCGGCCTTCTTGCCAAGGACATCCAGTTCCCCGCGCTCGCCAAGCAGCTTGTCCTTTAGCGTGCCCATTTCGGCTTCGAGCTCACGGACCTTTTGCACGAGTTCCTTCTTTGCTCCCTTGATAAGCAACTGCCCCCGTTCCTGCAATAGGGCGTTGAGCTTCGATAAGGCGGCCTCGTCGGCATCGATGCCGCCGTGCGTCGATCCGAGTTCTTTACCCACAGCGGAAAATGCCTCGCGCTTCTCTTCGAGTTCACGTTTGACGCTGTCGAGCTTGTTTGTATATTCCGTTTTTTTGACTTCTAGCGCGGAGATGCGCGTTTGGGGTTCCACGTTCTGCCCCACCGCGCCCAGCTGACGCTGCACTTCCGCCATCTCGCCGCGCAGCTGCGTAAGTTCAGCCGTGACCGAATCCAGGTGCGCGAGCGCCGTTCGCAGCTTCTCTGAAACCGTATCTATCTGGCTTCGGTCAACGCCGCCAAACGAGACCGAGGACTTCTTCATGCTGCCCCCGACCATCGCCCCCGATGCTTCTATCAGTTCGCCGCCGAGCGTGACCATCCTCACGCCGCCCATCAGCCGCCTTGCCGAAGTCAGCGTGTCCAATACTATGGTATCGCCGTAGACGTACCAGAACGCGGCCTCGTATTTCGGGTCGTAACCCACTATGTCGACAGCAAAGCCGAGGCTGGCATCGTCCTCGACGACCATCAGCGACTTGCCGCGCGGCCGCCCCTGAACCATCTTGTTGAGCGGCAGAAACGTCGCCCGCCCCAGATTGCGGTCTTTCAGGTAATTTATGCACTCCGCCGCCACCCTGTCATCCTCGACGACAAGCGACTGCATCCTGCCGCCTGCCGCGACTTCCATTGCGACCGAAAACTTCTCTTCGACCTTGCCAAGCTCGGCGATTGTCCCGTAGATTCCGCGTATCTTGCCCTGGTCGCGGGCAAGCAAAAGACCTTCGACAGCCTGGTTGTATCCACGTTGGATCGATTCGACGGCATCCTTCTCCGCATTCAGCCGCGCATAGTCTCTTTGCAGCGAGCGGACCGCGTTTTCGAGATCGTTCAACTGGGCGGTAAGCTCGGCCTCCATTTTTTTCTTGCGGAATATCTCCCCTTCGAGTGCTGTTCGCGACTTCGTCGAATGCTTTAAGGTGTTGCTTATCTCGCCTATCTCCCACTCCACGTCCTTTAGCTCGAACTCGCAGGTCTTCTTTAGCTCTTCTGATTCGGCAACCGCCTTTTCGAGGTTTGCGGCCCGCTCGGATATCCGGTCCCTCTTGAGCTTGAGGTCGTGCAATTCGGCCTGTTTTTGCTCGTAATCCTGCTTCATCTTGGCGAGTTCGCGCGAAAGTTCCATCGCGGAGTCGTCGCTTGAAGCGATAGTGTTCTTTATCGACGAAAGCTCGGCGTCTTTTTTCAGTGTCTGTTTCTGTAATTCACCGGACGTCATGGTCAGGTCGGCCATGCGCTGCCGTATTTCAGAAAGCTCTTTTCTTACGCGTTTTATGTCCGATTCGGCCTGTTGCCGCTCACCCCTGAGGTCCCCTATCTCGCTCTTGAAGAAGGTGATCTTCTCCGAAATCCGGGTCTCTTCGGTTCTTATGCCGTCTATCTTCCCGCGCAGTTCGTGGGCTTCGTCTCCGCCAAGCTCGGTCATGCGGTCTTCGAGCTTCTGCAACTCTATCCCGGCCTCGCGCCTCGCCTCTTTTAATTTCTCGACCTCTTCTTCGAGCTTCCCGCGTTCGGAAGTATAGTGCGAAACCTGGTTTGCGACCTCCCGTATCTCGGCCTCGACTGCCGCTTTCTTCTTGTGCGCCAGCGCCGCCTTTGTGCGGTAAAGTTGCTCGCTTAATTCTTTGTAGCGCAGGGCGCCGTCGCGGTCGCGTTTTAGCTGGCGTATGTTCTTGTTCACCTCGTCAAGGATTATGTCTATCCGCTCGAGATTCGATTCTGTCTCGGCGCGCTCGCCCTCCGCTTTTTCTATGTCCTTGTCGAAATCGGTTATGCCTGAAATCGTATCCACGATACGGCGCCGTTCGACGCTGCCCATGCCGATTATCTGCGAAACGTCCCCCTGCTTTACGATGTTGTAGCCATCTGCACTTATGCGGGCGTGGTTTAGCAGGTTCACGAACTCGAAGAGCGACGCCGCGCGGCCGTTGATGTAGAAATATGAATAATAGTTGTCCGGGTTGTCGGGCCGCGGCGCCTTCTTTACAAAACGCATGAGCGAAACCTCGTCGGCATCCACAGGCATGACCCGATCAGTATTGTCGAATACGAGGGATACCTTGCAGTAAGTCGCCGCTTTCTTGCTCTTTCCGCCGTTGAATATGAGGTCCGTGAGCCGTCCTGCCCTAATGGCCTTGGGGCTGCGCGGCCCCAGAACGAAAAGAACCGCATCGCCTATGTTGGATTTGCCCGAGCCGTTTGGACCCGTTATCGCCGTGAAACCGGGAAGAAAGGGCACCGTAAGCTTGTGTCCAAACGACTTGAAGTTCTCCATGCGGACTTCTTTTAGGTACAGCTTGCATCCCATCCTTTGCTTTCGGGAGGCGCACGCAAAACGGTTTGTTCCTTATATCCACTAAAGCTTCAGCTCGGCGTGCATCCTATCCCTATAAGGTAATAATACGAATGTGATATATAAAAGTTGTTGAAGTTGCAGTATCTCCGAATCCCAAATCCCCTAAATATAGTCAAAACTAAGGTAACACGGAGAAATCCATTTTTTTGAAAGAAAACTTCGAGGTGGATATACTG